>JACZVC010000020.1 GCA_022572885.1 Pseudomonadota bacterium
TTGCACAGGCAAACTTGAGCCCCATGAGAGGGACAAGTTTATTGATGACCAGCGCGCCGGTCTCGATGAGCGGTTTGCGGACGCCAAAGAGAAAGCCGAGAAACGCGCATCCTACAGTATCGCTAAGTGGGGCAAAATTATTGCTCAGGCCGGGGGGCAAGTGTCGCACGAGGTTGCTCTAGGCGTATTTCCCGATCCGCCCGCAAAAGAGAAAAAAATCTCGCTTAGCTACGCACTTTCGGCTGATAACGCGCAGGAAGTAGAGAATGCGAAATTCGGATTCAGTTTCAGAGAGAAATGGTGGGCATCGCCGACAACCAACTCAAAATTCTCGACCGCGCTCGCTGTTGATCTTTCCTGGAAAGAAGTAGATACGAATGCGGCTTCAACTGTTACAAGAGCCGCCGACTTCCTACCACTGTCGTTTTCAATTGCCCCGATCGAGCCTTTGAAAATTAGCGCGTCTGCTGGAATCGCCTATCTTGAAACAGAAGAGTTGGATATTGTCAGCGGCATCAAAGACTCCAGAGACGATGTTGCCCATGTCTATAAGATTGGCGTTTCCTATCAAACGTCAATGCCATGTTTGGCGCTCGGTGTCGAATACAAGATACGCACGGATAAAGTGTTTAGCGAGCGTTTGTCCTATGAGTGGCTGCCTACAATGACGTTCGATTTGTTAAAAACCTGCTCTCTAAACAAATAGGAGTAGTGCGACTGGGGCCGCGACATGCATCGCAAGAAGAAACAACGCCGATGGGATTCTCGCGGTGTAGATCGTGAATGAGCTATTATGTTCCTATCCAGCGAATAATTAGGGGTAGATATGCGACAAGCTGCGTACCTTCTAATCGGGTTTGGTCTAATCCTGGCTATCATTGGCGTATACCTTTTTTCTAGAGAGGGAACGAAGGGTAGAAATACGATTAAGGCGCTTGGATTCGAATTCCAATTTGCTGGATCTTCGCTCGTGATATTTCTGGTGGGTTGTGGATTTGTTCTTTTCCCGTTCTTGTATCCAGATGCATTCATCATTCGTTCGTGTAAAACGGACCCAGATATCGCCTTTGCTCTTACGGGCTATAGAGATTCAATTAGGGAAAGTGACTTCCTCATAGCCGAAATAGCCTTAGCGGAGTTTCGAGAAAAGATAACGATAGCATTGTCAGAAAAAGGTTATCCGCATCGTAAGCTTCAGCAAATGAGCACAGAGGCACTTATCGTTGCGGGGGAAAAAGAGTGCTTAGTTCCTTTGGAACAATAGGGATGTGTGGCATAGCGTCTGGAATTTGTGAGAAAAGGAAAAGCCTTGCTAACGACCTTAAGCGGTCACCATTGGAACTTGGATTTTGCCAGATTGAGTTAACCGTCCAGCAGAGTTTTCAACTTGTACTACACTTAAATTAAAATCACGATAAAGCCAAACCTGCCGAAAGGCGGGGACGGATAGTCATGGATCCTCACTTGCTCCGAGAAGCGAGGGAAGACTCCCCGAAGAAGCCAGAAGCCGATGAGTAACGCTGCGCGGGAGACTGAAAATGACTTCAAAACCGAAGGAGCAGTCGTGACAAAATCCCCGAAACCGACCGATACTGCTGTGGTTCTTCAGTCACGCGGCCTGCGATCGATGGTACGTATCTCGCAGCGGCCGCTTCAATATTATGTCTTCGCGTAGTCAGAAACTGCTTGAACCGATGCTCCGCGAGGTGGGCATACGGATAAACGGTCCTGAACCGTGGGATATGACCATTCATGATGCGCGCTTTTTTGACCGCTTCATAAGAGACGGCACGCTGGGTGCGGGCGAGAGTTACGTGGATGGCTGGTGGGACTGCGAGCGCCTCGATGAGCTTACTGTGCGCGTACTCAGTTCTAAACTTTCGGACCTATTTGCCAGAAACTGGAAACTCCGGCTGCATCATTTGCAAAAGGTACTCCTCGATCGGCAAAGAGGACACCGCAGCATGGCCGTCGCGGAACAGCATTACGATCTCGGCAATGAATTCTTTGCCCGAATGCTTGGTCCGACCATGGTGTACTCCTGCGCTTACTGGCACGACGCCGACAATCTCGATGAGGCTCAGCGGAACAAGATGGACCTGTGCTGCCGCAAGCTCGAGCTCAAAGAAGGTGACAGGCTGCTCGACGTCGGATGTGGCTGGGGATCGATGATGAAGTACGCGGCGGAAAACTACGGCTGTGAGGTTATCGGCATCACAATCTCGGAGCAGCAGTGCGAATATGCTGAACGTATCACCAAAGATCTACCGGTCGAAGTGCGGCTTCTGAATTATCGCGATGCTCGACCGGATGACCTTGGTACATTCGACAAAGTCGTTTCGATAGGCATGTTCGAGCATGTCGGAAAACGTAATTACCGGAGTTTCATGCAATTTATCGACCGGGTTCTGGCGCCCGGTGGTCTGTTTCTTCTGCACACCATCGGCAGAATTGCCGACGTGCAAGATCGATGGTTTGAACGGTATATCTTTCCCAACAGTTGTCTGCCCGAGCTTAAGGACCTGGCGGATGCAATCGCTAAAATTTTCGTCCTGGAAGACGTGCAGAACATCGGTCCGCATTACGATAAGACCACGCTCGCCTGGCATCGGAACTTCGAACAGTTTGCCAAGGAAGGTCTTGCTGAAGAAAACCCGAAGTTCTACCGCATGTGGCGCTATTACCTGCTGACGGGGGCCGGTAATTTTCGTATGCGCGACAGGGGCGCCGTTTGGCAGATGGTGTTATCCAAAGGTGGCGTCCCGGTGGGCTACGTTGCCCCCCGCTAATTCAGTTGCCCCCAGAACTTGAGGAAATCACGGCGGTCTTCTTCTGACCGTAAGCGGGCACTAAGACGCAGGAAGCCACTAATTCTGGCAGAAGGTCGCTTTACGACCCAAAGCGGTCTTTGACCGGCACGCAGGTCGTAGCTATCAATTCTAGGTCGCCCATTTGGCGACTCAGTAAACACCGAGGGAATATCCATGCGTCGTCCAGCGCTTATCCTATTTCTTTGCTGTCTTTTTGTGACCGTAACCGCACATAGCGAGATCTGCGCGGAGCGAGGATTGTCCATGGGATCCGGCAGCTACGTGATTGACGGTGGTGCAGGTCGAAACGACAAATGTATCGAGGTTTATTACCATGTGCCGCAAGGACTCACAAATGAGTCACCAGTTGTCATTGTGGTCCCGGGCGCAGGTCGGAACGGTTGGGACTATCGTGATTCGTGGATTGAAGCATCGGAGAAATACAACGTGCTGGTACTTTCTCCCAGTTTCTCGGAAGAACATTACCCGAGATTTTGGAATTACAACCTAGCAGGAATGATCTCTGACGTTGAAATTGGCGGAAATCCGCGGCGTATCGCTGGGTACAACATCAGCACCAATCCCAAAGAGTGGATACTCAGTGACTTGGACCGCATATTCAGCAACGCTACGAAACAACTCGACATGACTGCGTCGTTCTATGATGCTTTCGGACATTCGGCAGGTGGTCAGTTTTTGCATCGCATGGCGATGTTTCACGTTGGGCATAAAGCCCGTCGAATTCTAGCGGCCAATTCCGGTTGGTATACAGTACCGGTATTCGACGTCCGGTTTCCCTACGGACTAGACGGAAGCATCGCAACGCGCGAATTGCTTGTTCAATCATTCAAGGCTCCTCTGGTTGTTTTTCTTGGCGAGCGTGATGATAAAGACGAGACGCGAGGAGATTTAGCCAGCTCCCCCGAAATCGATATCCAAGGTCCTGGCCGTATCGAGCGGGGCCAATACTTTTATTCGAACGCCATGAAGACAGCGGTGGAAATCGACGTGGACATCGAGTGGAACATGGTTGTCGTGCCCGACGTTGGTCACGACTATCGGCGTATGAGCAGAGCCGCAGCAGAGTATCTATACGCGCCAAAATAGATACATAACAGACCGTTCCGGCCCAAGCTCGCTTCACCTGTTCGACCGCTTGTGGCCGTTTGCTGCCCGTCGCGTCCTGCACCAGATTTTTTTTGAACGACCGCTTTTGACGGAACCGGACAGTTTCTCGGTTGGTTAAACGGTTGGTTAAACCAAAAACGGGCTAGCCAAAAACCTGCTAACCCGTTGATTTAATTGGTACTCCCTAGGGGATTCGAACCCCTGTTACCGCCGTGAGAGGGCGGTTGTTACTCCCCTGCCAGCGCATCCTCGAGTAATGACTCGAGCCGGGAGAATCGCTTGCTGTAATCGTTGCACCAGGTCTGCGGGATCAAACCATACATCGTCGGGCAGACGTTGGAATAGGCCTGCGGCCGATCCACTTTCAAATGGCCGGTCGACTCGTCCAGTTCGTACTTGATGGTGTCACCGGGAACGACCTCGATATAGGCATTGACCAACTCCGGAAATTCATCGCCAATCGGTATGCCATGCCAGGGGTAAGCCTTGAAAAGATAGCCGAGCAAATTCCAAAGCGTTTCTTTTTTTCAGCCATTGCCCACTCGTACGGTCAATTTGTATAGGCCGGGGGCAGCGGTCTATCGAGATCCTTGTAGCGCTCGAACAGCAACGTCGACCGGCTTACCATCGGAATTGTTTTGCCACGAATCATTACGAAATCGGCGAAGGTACTCACTTCCAGCGGGTCACCGCTCCAGATCACGAGATCGGCCTCCGCGCCGACGGAAACCGTGCCATAGCTTGCCTGCACACCAAAAATTTTCGCTGGATTAATGGTCAAAGCCCGCAAAGCGGTCTCGTAGGACAACCCGTTCGCTACGGCTACGCCAGCCGCCTGCTTCATATTTCGCGAATTGTGCGAATTGCCGGAGGAAAAAGCCACCATCACGCCGGCCGCGTCCAGCCTGGCGGCATTCTCCAAAGTAGAGCCGAGCGCTGCAAAACTGCTCGGCAGATTCTGCAGCGGATCGAGGATCACCGGCACATTGGCATCAGCCAGTTTGTCGGCGACGATCCACGCCTCGGCGCCGCTGTTTATTACCAGGCGTATACCAAACTCGTTGGCCAGACGCAGTGCGGATTCGATGTCGCTCGCGCGATCGACCGTCGCCACGATCGGGCGCTGGCCATTGAGCACTTCCACCAGGGAGTCCAGGTCCAGCCTGTTTAGCCGGTAGGCTCGTCGCCGGCCCTGCGCATACGCATCATGATTGGCGGCATAGTCGCGGGCATCCTGCAGCGCCTCGCGGAGCAGCAACAGCGCATTGGCCCGCGACCCGCCGGCAAGTCTCGCACCGGTTTCGCCAAGCATGACAAACAGGGCGCTGTTTCGGGCGACAATAAAGTTCTCGGTCGAGCCAAGGTGAATAACACTGCCAAGACCGAGTATCGGCGAGTTATTGATTTCCTGGTAGAACCCGGCCCGCGGAGCAACCATCGCCCGGGTCACTCCCTCGATACGATTGATCGGAATCAACGTGGACCGCGGGTTGATAACATCGGCAAGCTCAAACGCAGCGGTATACCTTTCATCGGTTTGAATAACATCGACTGTCTCCTGGACGAGGTCGATCTCCACAACGCCAAAATAACTGTAAGCATCGAAAAAACCCGGCGTGACGATACGGCCGTTCGCTTCAATTTCCTCGGCGCCATCCGGGATTGCAATGCCACTGCCAACTGCAACGATATGGCCATTTTCCACCAGCACAGTCGCATCATTAAGCGTGCCTTGCTCGGTCATCGTGTAAACCGTGGCGCCCGTAATGGCAATTACCTCCGCCGCCAAAACGCCCGGTACGAACACCAGGGATACAAAAACTGCCCACAAATATTTACCCTGATGATTCATTTGATTTCTCCATCGATCTCGATAATACCGAGCATGAAATCGGACTTGGGCTGTTTTGCCGGATCATTGCGGTCATAAACCAGCGCCCCGTCGATAAAAACGTTTTCGGCGTGACTGTATACACTGAACGGGTTGCCGTCCCAGATCACCAGGTCGGCATCCTTGCCAACGGCCAGCGTCCCCGTTTGGTCGATGATGCCGAGCGCCTTGGCCGGATTCTCGGTCAGCCATCGCATGGCGTGTTCTTCAGTCACCGGAATTCCGCCCCGGTTTGCCGCCGCAATCACCTTGGCAGCCTCCTGGTTCAGCCTCTGGATTCCCTTCGATGAATCCGAATGAACGATCGCGCAGGCGCCGGCTTTATCAACCAATGCAATATTCTCGCGGACACCGTCATAAGCCTCGATCTTGAAACCCCACCAGTCGGCCCACATCGAAGCGCAAGTGCCGCTCTCGGCGAGCAAATCAGCAATTTTATATGCCTCAATCGCGTGGTGGAACGACGTGACCTTGTAGCCAAACTCCTTCGCGATATCCAGCATCACAGCCATCTCGTCGGCGCGGTAGCAATGATTGTGGACCAGTATTTCGCCGTTCAAGACTCCAGCGAGCGTCTCCAGGCCCAGATCCCTGACCGGCTTTTCGTCGGATTCACCATCCAGGTACTCCTGCCAAAGACGGTTGTATTCTTCGGCCTCAATCCACGCGGCACGATAACCGGCCACATTCCCCATCGCGGTACTCGGCGCGACACCAACGCCTTCTCCGTACACGCGTTTGGGGTTTTCGCCACAGGCCATTTTCAGCCCATAGGGAGCGCCGGGGAATTTCATACCCTGCATGGTGCGTGACGGCACGTTTTTCAGCGTTACGCTGCGACCGCCGATCAGGTTGGCCGAACCGGGCAGGATTTGCATGCTGGTCACCCCACCGGCGAGCGCTTTGGCGAAGCCCGGGTCCTTCGGATTGACCGAGTGCTCGGCCCAGACCTCGGCGGTCACCGGGGCGGTCATTTCATTGCCATCGGATTGCGGCTTGACACCGGGCGAAGCGTAAACCCCCAGGTGGGAATGGGTATCGATGATGCCGGGCGTCAGCCATTTGCCGGATGCGTCAATCTCAGACGCCCCCGCGGGTAAAGCGAGACCCTGACCGACCTCGGCGATTTTCCCGTCGCGGACCAGGAGATCGCCATTTTCTATCTTGCCGCCGTCGCCGGTATATATGGTCGCACCCGTGATCAGCAAGGTGACCGACGGTAGCGCTTGATAGGTCGAAGGGAACGGGTCCTTGCCCGGTGCGACGCGCGCATCGGAGTCACCGCCTGGCGGGCTGCAGGCTGCCAGCATCAAAATCAGCGCCAGCGCCGGAATATTTTTGCTCATTAACATTCTCCGTAAGCGTCCCTGGAATAATCCAGAGGTCCGAAAGGCTGTGAATCGTAGCACGGATTCCGCTTGCCAAGGTCCGTAAAAAGCAGGCCGGGACCAGTCACGCGCGGTCCGTGAAAACTTGGTGTGTGCGTTGCATTAACGCATTATCCGCCTGCATCGGCTCACCCGCACAGGAGGCGTAATGACGACGATAGGCACGCCATTGACCGATCGGGCTACACGCATGATGTTGCTGGGTTCGGGTGAACTGGGCAAGGAAGTCGTTATCGAAGCACAGCGATTCGGTGTCGAAGTGATTGCCGTCGACCGCTACGCGAATGCGCCGGCGATGCTGGTTGCCAATCGCAGCCATGTCATCGACATGCTGGACCCCGCCGCATTGAGAAGCGTAATTTCGCAAGAGCAGCCAGACATTTTGGTACCCGAAGATGCAAAGCCATAACAACCGGTCAGGCGTATTCGGCAAAGTCGACTTTGAACATCAGGCTGTACAAGACCGGCACGACTATCAGCGTCAGCATGGTCGCGAAAATCAGGCCGAAAATAATGGTTATCGCCAGCGGCTCCCACATCGGTCCGCCACCCAGCCACAACGGAACCATACCGGCCACGGTCGTCGTCGTCGTCAGCAGGATGGGGCGAATTCTCCGTTGAGCCGCCTTGACAATCGCATCCTGCGGAGTGATGCCCGGCTCGGCAGCTTCCCGGCCGATCCGATCGATCAGAACGATAGCGTTATTGATCACAATGCCCGCCAGCGAAATGATGCCGAGCAAGGTAATGAAGCCGAAATAGGAGCGTGCCACCAGGAGACCAATGACAACGCCAATGATTGACAAGGGAATCGTCAAAAGAATAATCGCCGGCTTGCGCAGGGAATTGAACTGACCGACCAGCAATAACAGGATAATCAACCCGGCAATCGGCAGTTTCTCATTAATAGACTTGCTGGACTCCACGGACTTTTCCATGACGCCGCCGAATTCCCAACCAAAGCCAAAACCCCAGTCGGCTGATTCCTGGTCCAACCAGGGTTTTATTGCCTGGTTGACACCGGCGGCGGTATATCCCGGTTCCAGCAGGGACGATATGGTTACTGTCCGCAGGCGATCCCGCCTGCGAATTATTCCCGGCTCCCATAGCATCTTGGCCTCGGCAACCTGACTCAAGGGAACCGACCTGCCGGTCGCCTGCGAAAAAACGTTTATAGATTGCACCACACCCAGTTCCGCGACCTGCGGGGCCCGAGAGCGCAAGACTATCGGTATGACCATGTCTTCCTCCCGGTATTCAGCCACTTCAACGCCCGACAGGAAAGTCTGCAGGGAGATTGCAATATCCTGATGGCTGACCCCCGCGAGTTTTGCCCGGGTTTCGTCAACCTCTACAGCAATTTTCTTGATTCTCGCGCCCCAGTCGTCGGAGACCTGCCTGGTACCGGGAATCTCAGCCAACTGGCGCCGGACCTTAGCCGAGATTTCAAATAACTGATCGCTGTCCCTGCCCGATATCCTGATCTCGACCGGCGGCCATGCAGGCGGTCCCAGCGGCAATGGCCGTACCGTTGGCTTTAGCCCGGGGAAATTGTTTTCGAGAAAATCCCGGATCGGCGGGATTAGTTGCGTTTCCAGAATATCCCTGCTGCTGGCATTGACAATGACGTAGGCATACTCCGGTGTGGGCGGCTCGGGACGGTAGGAAAGAATGTACCTCGGCGCTCCTTCGCCAATAAACGCCCCCCAGTTAATGATGCCGGAACCGCCGTTTTGGTCCGCCATCAGATTGTCGAACATGAATTGTTCCAGCGCGATGACTACTTCGTTGGTGGGTTCGATAGGACTACCGACCGGCAATTCGATTTCAATCGCCAGTGTCGGTCTGTCGTTCGCCGGAAAAAAGATCTTCGGTATAATCCTGAATCCCTGTAGAGCCAGAAAAAACACGCCGCCGGCTACCAGCAGAACCAACGCCGGTCTCTTCAACGCACTGACGATGATGCTCCGGTATGCCGAATAAAAGCTGCCGGCATACTGCTCCCCGGATTGCTTTACTTTCATGAACGCGACACAAAGTATCGGAATAATAGTCAGTGTAAAAATCCATGAGCACAACAAGGTGATGGTTACGACCGTAAACAAAGAGGCGGTGTACTCGCCGGCGTTTGATTCCGCCAATCGAATCGGCAAAAAGGCCGCGGCTGTCGTCAATGAAGAAACCAGCAAGGGAACTCGCAGCTCGGTCGCCGAATCGATAGCTGCGCGCCTGGCCGGTTTACCGTCCTTCATTTGCACCATGATCGATTCCGCCATCACGATCGCGTTATCGACCAGCATTCCGAGTGAGATGATCAGGCCCGCCAGCGACATCTGGTGGAGACCGACATCCAGCAAGCCCATAAAAAAGATCGCAGCGAACATCGCCGACGGGATCAACGTCGCAACGATCAGGCCGGTTCGCAGCCCAAGAAACAGCAGCATGACCACGGCGACCACAATGATCGCCTGCAAGAGGTTTTTGGCAAAGGCATCGATTTTTCTCTCGACATCGCCGGCCTGAAATTGAATAAAGTCAAATTCCACGCCAACCGGGTAAACGCTGTTTGCTCTGCGGATCACATCCTTGACCGCCTGACCAAGCTGCAAAATGTTGCCGCCTTCGCGCATCGATATTGCCAGCCCCAGGCTGCTGTCTCCGGCGCTCCGCATCATGCTTCGCGGCGGATCAACGTAACCGCGACGAATCGTTACCAGATCCTCCAGCCGAATCAGGTCCGTTGTTCCCGGTAGATTGATGATGCTACGGCCGAGTTCGGACAGTGACTCGAAGTTGCCCGATGGCTCGAGAAAAACCCTTTCATATGGGGTCGAGAAGTTACCGCCGGGCAAAATAATATTCCTGGACTCCAGGATCTGCTTGAGCTGGGTCGGCGACAAACCGAGTTCTGCCAGGCGCGAGTTGTTGAACTCGACAAAAACCTGCTCGGCCTGGTCTCCATATATCTCGACCTTGGCGACGTTGGTAATCAGCAGAAGCTCATCCCTGACATCATCGGCAATCGTTTTCAATTCACGATAGTCAAAACCGTCCCCGGTTATCGCAACGATCGTGCCAAAAACATCGCCGAATTCGTCATCAACGATCGGGCCGATCACATCTGCTGGCAACTGGGCGCGCGTATCCTCCACTTTTCGCCTGAGCTTGTCCCAGATAGGCTGGATGTCCTTGTATTCATGTCGCAGGTTGACCTTGATAACCGAAATACCTGTTTTCGACCGGCTGCTAATGAAATCAAGTTCCGGAATTTCCTGGATCGCCTTTTCCAGCTTGTCGGTTACCAGATCCTCGATTCGTTTCGGGCTGGCGCCTGGCAATATGGTCCTCACTTGCGCGGTTCGAATCGTGAACCCCGGATCCTCGGCTCGAGGCATCTGCGTATAGGTCATCACTCCCGAAATCAACACGACAAAAAGCAGGGTCAGTGCAATGCGGTTTTTCTCGATGGCGAACTGCGTAATATTCATTACTGTCGTGCTTGATCGTCATCGAGCAGGCGAACCTGCTGGCCATCTGCGAGCCGCCTTACACCGGCGGTCGCGACTCGCTCGCCGGCGAGCAAGCCACTGGTGATTTCCATACCCGAGCGGTCGAAATCGCTGGTTTGTACCGCTCGTCTTATCGCGACATAATGATCGCCGGTTTTTTCCAGTACGAAAACATAGTTGCCCAGACGATCCTGGCCTACCGCGACCAGCGGTACGACGATTCTGCTGCGGGGATCCGCAGTGGCGATTGTTATCCGCACATCCACGGCCATGCCGGCACGCACCTGGTCACAGTTTTCGATGATAGAGACGGTCACGGGAAACGCGCTGCTCGTGCCGGATGGCGCTACGCCGACTTCCTTCACAACGCCTGCGAAAGCCTGGTCACCCAATGCGGCAATGATGATTTCGGCATTCATGCCAGTGCTTATGCTGCCGATCAAGGTCTCCGAGACCGATACCGCGGCTTCGGCGCAGATACCGCAGGTCAAGCGGAGGACTGCCTGCCCGGGAGAAACATTCTCATTTTCAATCGCAAATATTTCCGCGACACTGCAGGCTTGCGGGGCAAACAATCGCGTATACGACAACTGGAGCTGGGTTGCTTCGAGTTGCTGATTGGCCGCGCGTACCTGGGCGCTGGCAGACTCCGATGCCGCGCGCGCGGCGTCGAGGTCGGCCTTTGAAGCACTGCGATTTTCGTACAGTCCCCGCGTTCTTTCATAACTGGCTTCGGCGTTCCTGAGTTCGGCATTCGCCTGCGCCAGACCGGCCAGCGCCTCCTGTCGCAGGACCTGGTAGTCCTTGGGATCGATCCGCGAAAGCAATTGCCCCGCCTCTACTTCCTGGCCCACATCGACCAGGTTCTCGGTAATGTTGCCAGCCACGCGAAAACTCAAGGTACTGTCCAGTTCGGCGCGGGTGCTGCCCGAAAAAGAGTGAACGGAATCCGCGCCGCTGGCGGTTACGACCATCGACCTGACCGGCCGAAACTCGGCCACTGGCTCAGGCTCGGAACGATCGCAGGCCCCGGCAGCCAGAGACAAAACTGCGATTCCAGCCAATGATATCTGCTTAAGTTTCATTTGCTCCCCTCGATCCAGGTACCGCGCGACGCCGTCACGATCACCTGGCGTCCAACGGCGCAACGCCTTGCTCCCGGTAGTACTTTTCCAGCGCGTCCAGCCAGTCCTGCCAGGCCAGCGGATCCATGATCAATTCAAAATTCGACTGCGCCCGCAAGAGATTCATAAAATCAATGACAAAACTGTACAGGGAAACCGCGGCATCCAAATCTGCCGACAACGCTGCGTTTTGCGCATCAATCAGATCGGTTATGGAAACGGCTCCCCGCGAATAGGAATCGGTCACCAGGGCCAGGCTGCCGCGCGCGGCGGCGGCGGCGTCCTGAGACAACTCTATTGAGGCGTAGGTATGTCTGGCCAGTTGCAGCATCGTTCGCACCCTCGCTTCAACCGCTTCAGCCACCGCCGCCTCCTGCACCTTTAATTTTCTTGCCTCGTGCCGCGACTGCGCCAGAATCGCCTTCCTCGCGCCTCCCGAAAAAAGAGGCAGGCGCGCTTCAAGAAGAACCGTCCAGTTGTCGTCGGCCCGGGCTATACCCAGTGCGCCCGCAGGCTGGCTAGCGGAGCCGATGCCACCGCGATCGAGTACGTGGCTGGAAGTCCCGCGCAGACTGACATCCGGCACGTAGAAATCCCTTTTGTCCGCCAGGACCTGTCTTTCCTGCGCAAGCACCAGGTTTCTGGCCACCTGAAGTTCCGGTGATAACTGCAATGCGCTGTCAATGACGAATTTCTGAAACACATCCCAAACCACCGGGTTGCCGACAAAAGTCTGGAATCTTTCATCCTGCACCTGGCTCATTGCCTGGTCCAGACCAGGATCGGCGGTAATAAACCCGAAATTCTGCGGCAAATGCATGACCCGGCTGACTTCGATGGCCGCAGCGCGCCTGGCCGCTTCCGCCGCGAGCAAATCCTGCATGTCGGCCGCTATCTGGCTTTCCCAGCGCAAAACGTCGGAGCGCCCTGAAAAGCCGATCGCCGCCCTCGCCTTGGCCAGTTCCAGGTTGAGCCGGGTCACTTCGAGGTTTGATTGGCGTACCTGTTCGACGGCATTGGCGCTGAGCAACTCGAGATAACTGACCGCGCTGGCCTGCAACGTGTCCAGCGACCGGCTCTTGAAAACCAGGTCGCTCGAATCCCGCAGGTATCTTGATATGGCCAGGGCGGCGCTGGCATCGTCCGAGTAGATCAACTGAGACGCGGTAAGCGCAGCGCTGATCGTGGTTTCGGATTGAAAAAACGGGTTTGCTTGTTCTTCGTTGACCCGGACTCCCGCTGCGGAGACTGAAAGTTGCGGCAACAGAGCACCCCTGGCCGCTTTTAGCTGCTCTTCTGCCACATCGATCTCAAAGCGTGCCGCCTTCAGGTCCAGGTTGTGTTGCATCGCCCCGCGCATCGCACCCAGCAATGTCAACGGACGGGCATCGTCGTATTCGTTGTCAAAAAGTTTTTCGGCGCCGGTCAGCACCGCCCAGCGCGGCAGCACGCCGATGGCACGGGCGGTTGCCATATTGATGACCAGCCTCGACGTCCCGATATCCGGGCTGCGCGGCGCCGGATCGGCCTCGTTTAGCAGCAAGGCCTGCAATGTCAGTGCAATGCGCCGCGCCAGCCGGGTATGATCGGCGGTCAGTCCGGTTGCCGACATCATCAGACCCATCTCGACCTCTAATTTTCCCAGCAATGAAAAGCTGGGAAGCTTCCTGGCTATAAGACGTTGCGCGAGGTATTTCATTTGCTGGTCGTCAAGACGAAACAGTGGCGCCACATAAACCATGTCTGTTTCTTCGGGAATCTGACTGATCAAATCGTCGACTGAGTCCTCGACGGCAATAACGCTGACCTCAAAATACGGGTTCTGCCTTAGCCTTTCTGTCATGGCCTGGATCGCTGGCACACCTTCCAGCGTCACCCGCTGCACCAGAACAGCCAGGTGACTGAACGGCACCGCATTACGAATAAGCGTCAGGTCGTCATCGACGCTATGAAAGCTGCTCAGGTAAACGAAGTTGCTGCGCAGCGCTTCGCGTCGTTCGGCAAAACCCTGCAGCTTCGCATCAATCACAATGGGCGCGATGACCGGTTTTTTGAGCTTCCCCCACTGACCGGCCAGGTGTGATGCGACAACGCCGTTTGCGATGATCACTTCGACTTCGGGGTCATTGAGCAGCTCGTTGAGCGCCGAACGAACGCCCTCGACCGTCCAGCCGCCATTCAATTGTTTGTCCACGGGCATCCGCACATTGAATTCCGGCAGCATCAGGTCGCTGAACTCTTTTTGCAGCAGTTCAACGGGAATGACAGCACGGGATTGCAATCCGTCGCCCAACACACCAACGACAACATCGCGGGCCCATCCCGTGCTCGTGATTACAAACAGGAAACAGGCAAGGACGGCAATTCTTCCAGTCATTTTGGCTCGCGTTGTTATTCTGGCTTGCGGCGGAATAGCGATTGTAACGCTTTCTTCTTGTTCCTGTTACAAGCTGCCGGCGAAAAAAAAGGCGGTTACCGGTACTTCTGGCAACCGCCGTAAGGCTTAGGGTGTAGCTTTCGTCGTCTCTATTTCATGCTCACGCTCACGCTGCCTGAGCCGGTATCGATGATCCCCTGGCCATCGCCCTGGCCAATCCGTGCCTCGAATCGATTGTCTCTCGAACGGACTCCACTCAGATTGGGCAGATCGACGTGGATGCCGCCGGAACCGGTTTCGATTCGCAGCACCATGTTTAGCGAATGATCGGTCTTGACTCGCACGCGGCCGCTACCGGTATCCAGACGCAGACTCCTCACGGCGCCGAGATCGCCCTCAACAATGATACTGCCGCTGCCGGTATCGATATCGACAATTTTGCCTGCCGTGATATTTTTCGCACTCACGCCGCCTGAGCCCGTATCCACTTTTAGCGAACCGGTGACTTTATTCAGAATTACCCGCCCGGAACCGGTATCAACGAGTATTTCTTCTGCCTGTACATTGCTCAGTTCGACAGAACCAGATCCCGTATCGGCATTCACATTGCCTTCGACATCGGTGACGGTGACAGAGCCGGAACCGGTATCGGCGTTAACATTGCCTTCGACATCGGTGATGGTGACAGACCCGGAGCCGGTGTCGGCGTGTATGTCTCCTGCATAACCGGTAACGCTAACGCGGCCAGAACCGGTGTCGGCGCGCAAAGACCCGCGGCTCTTTTCAATACTGATCGCCCCCGAACTGGTATCGAGATCCAGATCTGCATGCACGCCGTTGCCTTTGATCGGGCCAAACCGGTTTTTTACCTGCAGGCGGCTCCCGGCCGGCACGCGGATTACCAGATCCACATGAACTTTCAGTGCATCGTTCCTGGATTTGCTATTGACCGATACTCTCTTTTTCTGATACCGGGTCCTCGCCCAATTGTTGCCCCGCCTTGCACCGTCCTTGTATGTGTATTTTCGATAATCGTCCACCGGGTACAGCACCTGGAAATGATGCTTGCCGCCTTTCTTTACTGAATAGAAGCCAATCAAATCGGCGACCTCAGACGCGGCCAGGCCTGCACTTTTGTCTGCCTTCACGGTCGCCTGGATTTCGAATTTATCGCCGGTCGCCGCTAACAGCTTTATCGAGCCGGCCAGGTTGTCGACCTCCAGGACCTGGCTATCGACGGTGAATTCCTTCTTTGTCTCAACATCCGCTGCGGATAAAGGGCCTGCAAGGGCAAAGGCCACGAACGTCAGCCAGATGGGGAGTAGTGTTTTCATTTTGTTCATTGGCTTGTCTCCGGAATACCATTGGTTAAATCTGTATGGCATTTGATGCGCGAACGAGGGCCCTGGTTTAAATCGGGGTCCGTAGTGTGGTTTTTTTGCGCTATTGCTTTCCTCAGGTCTCGTCGCGGTAACGGCGAAGGAAGATCGCGCCGGTGATGAATCCCGCGGCAACGATAATTCCGCCGTACAACCCGGGCTCTGAAAGTAGCTGTGTAAAACTGACCATCTGGCTAATAGAAGCGGGCACTGATACGTCAAGGCTCCCATGCAGGCTTCTGGAAACAATGTCTACCGAGGATGCCGTATCCCGAAACATGACGAGAAAGCCTTCTACGCGACTAGTTAGCAGGTTCCGGAAATACTCACTGTCGAACAACCAACGCTCGACAAAAACAATACTAAGCGGCGGTAGCACAGCCCAAAGAAATACCGAGCGTCGCGCCCAGACTGAGACCAGCAGCAACCAGCTGGCAATCGGCAGATACCACAACAACAGGCCGGCGCCGCTTTCTATCGCAATTGCGATACCGTGAAACAAGGTGTCCGGCTGCCACAGGACCAGCCAGCCGTTCCCGCCAAGCAGGCCGATTGTGACCGCCGCGATGAGTTGCAAAACGATCCAGCACACCACAACAGAAAACAGCGCGACAACCGGCACCAAAACGGTGGCTGTTACGAGCTTTGACAGTACGGTCTCAGTATCCGAGATTGGCAACGACTTCCAAAAAAGGATGCTGCGATTCTTGCGCTCTGCATACAAACTATCGAGCATGTAAAATATTGCGACAACCGTTCCTGCTAAAAAAATGATAATGAAAAGTAAGGACATTATGATCGGGCTGCCAACTCGTAGATAATGCGGCGCAAGCATTTCCGACGATAGATTACGTTCTACCATCCACTCGGAAAATTGACCTGCGGCCCCGAATTCACCGCCGGCCGCAACCTTGAAGAGCACAAGCAGAGTTACAACGATTAATACAGCAGCCGTAATCACCGGCCCGCGAATCAGGCCTTTGTGTTCCCAGGTCTCCCGGCGAATCAGGTATGCAAATGCGTTCATGCGGCCTCCCCTCGGACCTTCGCCACAAACAAGTCGGCAACGCTAGGCGTACGAACGTCGCCGAGCTCGCTCAGCTTATCCTTTGCAATGCCGTCGTAAAGAAAAACGGAACGGCCAAAATCCTGGTGCTGATATACGGGCCGCAAGGATTCCGCCCGTTCCCGGTTATCCGGGTGGACCGCCACTTCCACGAAATTTTCGGCCACCGCCTCCATGCTGGCGTCCAGGACGATGCGTCCCTTATTGATGAACAGCAGATCGGTGAGAATGTACTCGATCTCCTCAACCTGGTGGGTGGTGATCAGGATGGTGCGTTTTTCGTCGAAATAATCCGACAGCAGCGCCCGATAAAAATCCTTTCGATAAAGGATATCCAGTCCCAGCGTGGGCTCGTCCAGAACCAGGAGTTTCGCGTCGATGGCCATGATCAGGGCCAGGTGAAGCTGCGTGACCATGCCCTTGGACAGCTGACCGACTTTCTTGTCCAGCGAAACATCGGTGCGGGAAAGGAAATCCAGCGCCCGGGAGCGATCGAACTTCGAGTGTATCGCGTCCATGAAATCCACGGCGTTGCTGACTTTCAGCCAGCGCGGCAATACGGCGACGTCGGCGACAAAACAAACATCCTGCATCAATAAATTACGCTGGCGATAAGGATCCAGGCCAAGCACTTTCAGCTCACCTTCGAAATTGGTCAGGCCCAGGATCGCCTTGAGAGCCGTGGTCTTGCCGGCGCCATTGGGCCCGATCAGCCCGACGATTCTTCCCTCTTCGATCGAAAAATCGGCTCCGTCCAGGGCACGGGTCTTGCCATAATTTTTGGTCAGCCCCCTGGCTTCGATGATGGCGCTCATGATTCCTTGTCTCCCGCCTGTGCTTTGGCTTTTTTCTTGTCGGCTTTGTTCATCAGATCTTCCAGGCTAAGTCCGAGCCTGTCTATGCTGGCCACAACCAACGGCCATTCCTGATCCAGAAATCTTTGTCTCTCATTTTTGAGTAACTTGGTTTTTGCTCCGGCGGTCACGAACATGCCAAGGCCACGCTTTTTCTCAACCAGGTCGTCGTCAACCAGTTCCTGGTAACCTTTGAGCACAGTCAGCGGGTTGAGGCGGTATTCTGCGGCGACGTTTCTCACCGATGGCAAGGCATCGCCATCCTTGAGTACATCCTCCAAAATCATCGCCACAACTTTGTCCCGCAACTGGCGATAAATGGGCTGATTGTCGTTCCAGTTTGGATCCATGTTTTCTGCCTTGTAGTCCTTGAGACGTCCTTGCGCCTCGCCTCGGCCTATCGATTGCAACCAGAGACGAGCCTCATGGTTGCTGTATT
The DNA here is from genome assembly GCA_022572885.1 of Pseudomonadota bacterium. Classification (NCBI taxonomy): domain Bacteria; kingdom Pseudomonadati; phylum Pseudomonadota; species Pseudomonadota bacterium. Next base: position 17,966 of record JACZVC010000020.1, read on the forward strand.
TGCCAGCCGCACTTATGGCTTATTCCCTTCACGACGCTCCGCGACAAGCGCAGCGCCAGTAATCGTCAGCTGCTTTGCCTGCAGCAAAACATGATGCAAATCGTCCAGTTCTTCCATCGATGACTGAATCTGGACCATGACCGGCTTTATCGCAGCGCTGGCGATTTCTGCCTCGTGAATCTGGCTGCCCACGAGCGCCAGGCCCATCATCGCGAACATCACCAGGCTGGCGGGACTGCCGCGGTATCTGTTTGTCCAGGCGTTCATGCCGTTCCTCCTGTGTCGGTAGTCGCTATGCGAAAAAAGCCCCTCTTGGTGCAGGGGTGTTGTACTCCACTATAACACTACATATCCAAATTACAAGCAGCTGGCTCACTTGTTGTTAGAATTGGCTATTTATCTATATTAAACAAAGGCTTAGGTTTTCATTTTTTTTCCTCTGGGAATTTCCCCGATCCTGATCCGCAGTATTTTTCCGGTCAACTGGGGCAAAATCGACCCCTGTTTGCTGAGCTCGCCAACGGGAAGGGCCGCAGCAAATCGCAAACATTTTGAGCAATTTGGTCGCAGTTGCGACCGCACAGCTTGAAAATCGCGGGGCACCTATACATTGTGGACAAACCACCTTTTCCTGGCTGGCCAGGGTATGGGTTTGCGACATCCGGTGCTACAATCTGCGCCCGTTTTCGGCCGCAAAGAATGCAAACCAGATGAAAGATCCTGTACGAATCAGTATTACCGGCGCCGCCGGGCAAATCGGTTATCAACTGGCATTTCGCATCGCGTCGGGCCAGATGCTCGGTGTCGACCAGCCGGTCATCTTGCAACTACTGGAGATACCGCCGGCGATCGACGCTCTGAAAGGCGTGGAAATGGAGCTGCGCGATTGCGCCTTCGGGACTTTGCATGACGTGGTCTCGACAACCGACGCGGCGGTCGCTTTCAAGGAAGCCGATTACGCGGTTTTGGTCGGCGCAAAACCGCGCGGCCCGGGCATGGAGCGCAAGGACCTGTTGCTGGAAAACGCGAAAATATTTTCTGCGCAGGGAAAAGCGATTAATAATCATGCCAGCCGCGATATCAGGGTGCTGGTGGTTGGCAATCCGGCCAACACGAATGCTTTGATAGCGCAAAAAAATGCGCCCGATCTGAGCCCGGCGAATTTTACCGCGATGACACGTCTCGATCACAACAGGGCGATGACCCAGCTGGCGGCAAAGACCGGCTCACACGTCAGCCAGATTCGGAAAATGACAATCTGGGGAAACCATTCGGCGACGCAATATCCAGATATTTTTCATTGTCAGATTAACGGTGAACCGGCCAGGGAAAAAGTCGACATGGCCTGGATCAGCGATGAATTTATTCCCACTGTCCAGCAACGCGGCGCCGCCATCATCAAGGCCCGGGGATTGTCCTCGGCCGCCTCGGCGGCGTCTGCCGCCATTGACCACATGCGTGACTGGATTCTTGGCTCGCCGGATGGCGACTGGGTCAGCATGGCTGTGCCCTCCAATGGCAGCTACGGGGTTGCCGAGGGCATTATTTATTCCTTCCCGGTAACGTGCGCTGACGGTATATACCGGATCGTGGGGGGTCTCGATATCAACGACTTCAGTCGCGAGAGGATGGACCAGACCGAGGCGGAACTGCGCGAGGAGCGCGACGGCGTCAAAGACCTGTTGAGCTAGGAGTCTGACCGCAAGCGCAGCCGGATTGACCCAAAGTAAACGCCATTCCTCCCGTTTGCGGTATATTGCTTGTTAACCGTTTGTCGGATCGAGGACCACACGCATGATGGCATTCATCTGGTTTCTGCTTTTTTTCGGTATCGCCGGCCTGTTGAGTTACCGGCGAGTATCGCTGCTGCTGTCTACCGCCATTTTCGGCCTGCTGCTGACCGCATATACCTATTTGGGTAATGGGGTGCTCCTGTGGAACCTGTTGCTGTGGGCTCTGTATTCGGCATTGTTATTTCTGAACATCAAGGCGTTGCGCCGGCCGTACCTGACCCGGCCGATGCTCAAGTTCTACCGCAAACTGGTTCCCAGTATGTCGGACACCGAACGGGAGGCGCTCGAAGCCGGTACGGTCTGGTGGGAAGGCGAGCTTTTCACCGGCATGCCCGACTGGGACAAGCTGGAGAATTTGCCCGCGGCTAAACTGAGCAGGGAAGAACAGGCTTTTGTCGACGGCCCGACCGAGGAGCTCTGCCGGATGCTGGACGACTGGCACATTACCCATGAACGTGGGGACTTGCCGCCGGAGGTCTGGGAGTTCATCAAGAAAAACGGGTTTTTCGGGATGATAATCCCGAAAAAGTACGGGGGTCTCGAGTTTTCAGCTTATGGGCACTCCCAGGTCCTGATCAAGATAGGCAGCGTTTCGGCCACCGCCGTATCCACGGTGGCGGTACCGAATTCTCTGGGCCCTGCGGAGTTGCTGCTTCATTACGGTACGGATGAACAAAAAGAACGCTATCTGCCCGGCCTGGCGGCCGGCGATGAAGTTCCCTGTTTCGCCCTGACCAGCCCGCGCGCAGGATCGGATGCTGCGTCGATTCCCGATACCGGGATCATTGGCAAGGGCCAGTGGGAGGGCAAGGAAATCACCGGCATACTACTCAACTGGGACAAACGCTATATCACGCTGGCGCCGGTCGCCACCGTGCTTGGCCTCGCTTTCAAGCTTTATGATCCCGACCATATGATCGGTGAAAAAGAGGACCTCGGCATCACCGCGGCCCTGATTCCGACCGCCACCGAAGGGGTGGTTATCGGGCGCCGGCACCTGCCGCTGAATAACCCGTTTCAGAACGGGCCTACCAGCGGGAAGGACGTATTCGTGCCGCTGGACTTCATCATCGGCGGACCCGAAATGGCTGGCCAGGGCTGGCGCATGCTGATGGAACAACTGGCGGTCGGCCGCTGTATATCCTTGCCATCGAACACCACCGGCGGCGCAAAAGCCGCAGCCTATGCGACCGGAGCCTATGCCCGGATTCGCCAGCAGTTCAACCTCCCCATCGGGCGCTTTGAAGGCGTCGGCGAGGCTATCGCCAGGCTGACCGGCCTGACCTATATCATGGATGCGGGGCGCAGCGTCACGGCCGCGGCAGTGGGCGAAGGGGCAAAACCATCGGTAGCCTCCGCTATCTTGAAATATCACTGCACCGAAATGGGGCGGGTTGTTGCCAACGATGCGATGGATGTTCATGGCGGCAAGGGCGTTTGCCTCGGCCCTTCGAACTACCTGGCCAGGGGCTGGCAGTCGGTCCCTATCGCCATCACCGTGGAAGGCGCGAACATCCTGACTCGCAGCCTGATTATTTTCGGCCAGGGCGCGATTCGCTGCCACCCGTATGTACTCAAGGAACTGGAGGCGGCGCGCAATGAAGACCTGGCCGAAGGGCTGAAGCAGTTCGACGAGGCTCTGTTCAGCCATATCGGTTTCGCCCTCAGTAATGCGGTTCGCAGCATCAGCCTGGCATTGACCAATGCCCGCTACACCGCGGTACCCGCCGAGGGAGCGACCCGGCGTTATTACCAGCACATAAACCGTTACAGCTCCGCGTTCGCGCTCGCCGCCGATTGGGCCATGCTGACACTGGGCGGCGACCTCAAGAAACGCGAGCTGCTGTCCGCACGGCTCGGTGATGTACTCAGCGCGACATTTCTCGCCTCGATGGTACTCAAGCATTACGAGAACCAGGGACGCCCGGCCGACGACCTTCCTATCGTGACCTGGGCTTGTCGCCACTTGCTGTACACAGCTCAGGAACAGCTGCACAGCTTCCTGCGCAATTTCCCCAACCGTGGTGTTGCCACCATGCTGCGCTTCCTGATTTTCCCGCGCGGCCTGACATACAACGCACCCAGCGACAAGCTCGGCAACGAAGTGGCCGAACTGATGATCAGTCCCAGCATGGCCAGGGAAAGAGTTACCCATGGCATATACAAAACCGTTGAACCTGGAAATCCGCTGGGGATGCTGCAAAAGACCATGGAGATGGCGGTCGCAGCGGCGCCGGTGGAAAAGATGCTCAAGAAAGCGGTCAGGGAGGGGAAAATCAGCGCGCCGCATCCACTGGAACAAATTGAGCAAGCCGTCAGTCTTGGCGTGTTGAGCAAGGATCAGGCAAAGACACTTCGTCAACTGGATGAGGCGGTCATGGAAGTGGTGCGCGTGGATGATTTCGAGTCACACGAACTCGGCACACTCACCAGCGAACTGCAATCCGCTATGGATCGGCCAAAGGACGCTGTCGCCTGATCACCTTGGCACACCTTGGCCGACTGAATTGCAAGCTGCCGACAAACAACTGATTTACGAAGTCAGCCTGGACCTGGATCCGGACATCCAATCCGAGTACGACGCGTGGCTCGAAGATCACGTTGCCGAGATGCTGGCCATCCCCGGCTTTTTGTCGGCCGAGATATCCCGTATCGATCCGCAAGAGGATCGACCTGACGACTGGCCACGGCGCTGTGTCCGCTACCGGGTCGCCAGCCAGGAAGTTTTCGACGACTATTTGCAAAGCCACGCGCCGCGAATGCGGGCGCTCGGCGTCGAAAAATTTGGCGATCGATTCCGTGCGCACCGGAGAATCCTCCGGGACCAGGCAACCTACCAGTCAGAGGCATCAGCGGCCGAAACGCCGGATTGCCCCAACTGCGGTACGCCGTTGCATGGTCAGTACTGCTGGCAATGCGGGCAACGCTCCCGGGTCCGCCTGATCACCTTGTGGGAGCTGTTGCGGGACGCAGTGGGCGACTTGTTCGAGCTGGATTCGCGATTGTGGCGCAGCCTGAAACCCTTGCTGTTCAGACCGGGCCTCCTGACCAGCGATTATCTTGCCGGCCGGCGGGCGCGTTACATGCCGCCGTTTCGAATGTACCTGGTCCTGAGCATTATTTTCTTTCTGGTCTGGGGCCTGGACTCCGCTGGGTTCCGGGTTACCCCGGGTAACGAAGCTGCCAGTCAGGCCATCAGTGAGCGACTGAGCGTGCTCGAAGAATTGCAACAGCAGGATCCGGACCCGGCGCGACAAAAGCAAATAGCCCAGCTTAAAGCGGCGATGGCAATGTTGGACCGGGTCGATGGGGCAGATCAGCCCGTCGAGCAAGGGATGCGCATGGTACTCGATGGCGGCAGCATTGAGACCGAAACAGGAACTGCCGGCATGGATGCCGTGTCCGGTGCATCACCCTACGAGGATGCTGTGCCCGCTGCATCGCCTTCCGAGGGCGCGGTCGATGAAGCACAGACGGAATCTATCGATGCAGGCGGACCGTTCGAATCCGCAAAGCCGGCGGCGGAAGTCGCCGAGACGGATAACGAGAAAAGCAATAAGGGCTGGAAATGCGACAAGCTTGAATTCGACCTGGGCTGGGGCTGGTTGAACCAGCAGATCGGCGAACAAAAAATCCAGGCTGCCTGCAGGAAAATGGAGCAAGACGAGGGCGAGTCGTTTGGCAAGGCGATGCTCGACAACCTGCCGGCCATGATGTTTCTCTTCCTGCCCCTGCTGGCGCTTGCGTTAAAGGTGCTCTACGTCGGCAGCGGCCGTTACTACGTCGAACACCTGTTGTTCACCGTGCATTACCATGCTTTCTTTTTCCTGATCGTCACGCTGACGATTTTCGTCCACGCCAGCGAGGAACTGCTGCACCTGCCCGATTGGCTGCTCGGAATATTCACGGCCGTCGTCGTTTTGTATATCCAGCCGGTTTATCTGTACAAGGCCTTGCGCAGGGTATATCAACAAGGTCATATTGCGACTTTTATCCGCTGGGCACTGCTCAGCGTCGCCTATATCGCAGCATTTTTTACGACCATGGCGGTTACGCTAATTTATACGGCCCTGAACCTGTGAAACAATTCCGCCACCTGATCCTCGCCGGGAGATACTCGTGATTGGCAGACCACATATTCTTTTTTTCGCCCTGTTACCGTTGATTGCGATCGCAGCCGATACCCCCCTGACCCCATCGAAGGAAGGCGCGACCGTGCGCATCATCTCGCCGGCTGACGGCGAGGATCTGGCCAGCCCGGTGACGATCGTATTCGGCCTGGCCGGGATGGGTGTTGCGCCCGCCGGTGTGGACAAAGCCGGTACCGGCCATCACCATTTGCTTGTCGATGCCCCCTTGCCACCGCTGGGGCAAGCGATACCATCGAACGAGAACTACCGGCATTTCGGCGGCGGACAGACCCAGGTCACGCTGGAACTCGACCCGGGGGAACACACCTTGCAGCTATTGCTGGCCGACTATAAGCACATGCCTCATGAACCACCGGTCTACTCCGAAGTCATCAAGATCCACGTCCGCTAGCGGCGCACAGGTCGATTGACCCCGAACTGAACTGAAACACCGGTTTATTCCCGATCGGGAATAAACCTAGATGCCCAACCAATACACCGGAAAATATTACCGAACGGGAATTTCTGGTTGCCAAATGACCGGATCCGGGATAATCTTACCGAGCGGTAACATTATTGGGAAAGCCAAAGCATGTCAGTAACACCGGAGCAACTGGGCCAGATTGTCAGAAAGACGCGCAAGGAAATGGGCGTCATACAGTCCGACCTTGCCCTCACATCGGGCACGGGCTTGCGTTTTATCAGCGATCTGGAAAACGGCAAACCAACCTGCCAGATCGGCAAAGTCTTGCAGGTCTTGCAGACCCTCGGAATCCGGATTGCGCTACAAACGCCATCGGGGAAAGGAGGGCGTTAGTCGATGGCCCGGACGCTAAACGTCTATCTTGACCGTGACCTGGTCGGGCACCTGATCCAGGACGATGGCGGTCAGATGCTGTTTGAATACGCCGAATCCTGGCGCGATGACCCCGACACTATTGCCTTGTCCCGCTCCCTGCCAAAGCGGGAAGAGTCATTCAGGCAAAAGGAATGCCGGGGCTTTTTCGGCGGCATATTGCCCGAAGAAGGCAATCGAAGGACCATCGCGAAAATTCTCGGCATAAGCGCCAAAAACGATTTTGCGATGCTGGAACAAATCGGCGGAGAATGCGCGGGCGCGGTGACCTTCCTCCCCGAGGGCACTGCACCACCCGGGGACGACGATCGCTATCGCGAACTGGATGAGACAGAGCTTGCCAAAATACTGCGCGAACTGCCGCGCCGCCCGCTGATGGCCGGCGAGGATGGCATCCGGCTCTCACTGGCCGGCGCACAGGACAAAATCGCCGTTCGCCTCGATAAAGGCAAGATTTCGATTCCGCGGGGCAGCGCGCCCAGCTCCCATATCCTGAAACCGGCTATCGCGACTTTTGCGGGCGTGGTCTTCAATGAAGCCTTCTGCCTGGCGCTGGCCAGAGAAATCGGGCTCGACGCGGCCCCTGCAACTATCGCCCGCACGGAAGACATCGACTATCTTCTGGTTGAACGCTTTGACCGGCATCCAGGTGAGGAAGACAGGATTGCGCGCTTGCATCAGGAGGATTTTTGTCAGGCGCTCGGGATTCCCTCGGAAATCAAATATCAGGGCGAAGGCGGTCCCTCGCTGGCTGACTGCTTCACTTTGCTGCGCGAGACGTCGAACGCGCCGGTAGTTGATCTTCGGGCCTTGCTGGATGCCGTGCTCTTCAACCTCATCATCGGCAACCATGACGCCCATGCGAAGAATTTCTCCCTGCTTTATCTGCCGGACCGTAGCATGCGGCTTGCTCCGCTCTATGACCTGGTCTGCACAGTGTTCTATCCGGAACTCACGAAAAAGATGGCGATGAAAATCGGCGGGGAAGGAAAATCCAACCTGGTATTGCCGAAGCACGTTGCAAGATTCGCAAAAGATGCCGGGCTGGCAGTGCCGCTGACTCTTGCCCGGGTTGCCGCACTGGCAAAAGCAATCTCGGCAGCGATTCCAAATATCGAGAAACCGCACGAGATTTCTGAACAAGTCGCTGCGCTCATCGTCGAACGCGCCGAAAGCTTTGTCCACCGTTTCAAGAAAGCGTAAACCGGAACCGGACAATCTATTTGCCGGCCAAACGCTACCGCGTTGTCAGCTACCGATATGGGTATCTGCCACAGGCAGCCGTACGTTCGCCATTGCCGGCACCAAGCATGCGACCAGGTGATAGTGATTGCGCATCACTGCATAGGCACAGACATCGATCGCGAATACCTTGGCCAGGAACAGAATGCGTTGTTCGAGCTAGCCATGGCGATGTTCGACGCTCTTGCCGGTGTAGTTGTCCTTGCCGCACAGAAAGTCCCGCCGGACACAGCGTGAGACGCAGTGGTAATAGGGAGTACATTCCAGGCTGATCTGGTGCTTGCGGGCTATGGTCATCGTGCAAGTACAGCACTACCGGCATTCGGCAGACAGCGGAATATTCGTATCATTTACTCAGATAGGCTGTGGATGTCCTTTTTTCCTTTTGCCGGCCATCAACGGAATTAAATGTCTGGCCCAGGTATATAGCTCTGCTGGTTTCTAGTCGCCGAGGGTGCTTCGAATCGCTGCAAGTTCGGCACGAAAATCGTGTTCGGCATCGGCCTGTTCGACCAGGACTCGTTGTCTTTCCAATTCGACCTTGACGTCATCGAGCATGCGGGCGATACGCGGGTCAGCAATCGTTTTTGCCCACGTCGGGTCATTCACAACCCAGAGGTATTGTAACCAACCGGCCTTGATGGCAGATTGAAAAGCGTCTGCGGCAGCGTCAAAGTCACCGCGCAGGCCGAAGTTCTGTGCAAGCAGGTGGTGAAGCGGCCCATAGTCCATCTTACGCTCAACGACTAATACGTTGAGTTGTTCATGGACTCGAGTCAAAAGCACATTTGCTTCATCGTCTCGTCCAGCTTGTTGATAGGCATAGGCGAGTACGTGTGAAAACTCTAATCCCTGCCGGAAGGCTGCAGGATGCTGGAGAGTGGATAGTGACTCGAAATCAAACGTTTTCTCAAACACGTCAATGCCCACATCAAAATTTCCCACCAAAATATTGGCGGACGCATACTCGGCTGCGTAAATACCGTGCAACGCATCTATATCAGGGCCGAGTGCTATACGAAGCTTGTCGGTCTCTGCTCGTATTCCTGCCAGGTCGCCACGTATTTGAAACTGCATGGCCTTGTACCAAAACCTTTGCTCTGGCTGCGGCGTATGCGCCAATCCAACGGCCGCCCAGTAGTCCGCATCTTCGGTCAGGCCGAGGTTTTCATAACGCCACGCCAACATGATGGGTAAACCGGGTAACTCGTGGTAAGCCAGTACGACTTCCTTGGCCCAGTGCACTGCTTTGTCGAATTCGCCTGTAAGGTGGTACAGACTCATCAACCCTACGTAGGCCATCCCGGGAGTGCCGGGCAGATGGGTCAGTCGCATGAGGATTTGCTCTGCACGTTCGCGTTCACCGAGCCTTCTTAACCGGAAAGCACTATTCACAGACAATACGGGGTTCAGCGGATCGACGAGCAGGCCCTGCTCCTGCACGGCCTCCGATTCTTCGTAACGACCCTGTTGCTGCAGAGTAATAGACAGCAAGTTGTAGGCAATCGAGAGCGACGGATCGAGCTCCAGAGCCCGCCGCAACGATCGTTCGGCGCGTTCAAGTTCGTTTTGGGTATCGCCAAGCCGACTTGTATCGTTAAGCGAAATCAAGCCGAGCGCAGCGTGCCCTTCGGCCAGTTCGGGGTCCAATTCGATAGCTGTTTTGGCCGCTCGGACGGCGGACTCACGAGCAGCAACCCAGTCGTCATTACTGTGATGAAGCTCTAGCGCCACGGCCAGTCCGGCATACGGAGGAGCGTAGTTCTCATCCAGACTAATAGCTTCTTCAAAAGCCGCAACAGCTTTGCCTTGATAACCGGCCGTTCTTGCATTAAGGAAAGAGCGTCCCACCAGGTAGGCATCATAAGCCTCCATGTTCGTGGTTGTGCGGCCGGCAGGAAGTTCAGCAGGAGGAATAATCTGGCGCTCGATGCGACTGGCAACCGTACTCGCGATTTCAGATTGAATCGCAAAAATGCCTTCGAGTTTGCGATCGAAGGTTTCACTCCAGACCTGGTAGCCCGTGTCGTCGATCAGGCGCGCGGTGACGCGTACAAAGTTGTTGTCACGACGAACGCTGCCATGCAGCAAATACCTGACACCCAGTATTTCGCTAATACGCGCCGGGCCCTCGTTGCTATTACGAAGTGCAAAAGACGAGGTTCGACTCAGTATGTGCAGCGCTTTTATCGAGGACAAGCGGTGAAGAATTTCTTCAGTGACGCCATCGGAGAAATAGCCGGTGTCCGGATTGGAGTCCAGGTTGACGAACGGCAGAACAGCGACCGAGTTATCGATTTTTTCAGCCGCAGCCACCGCATCGTCCACTTCCTCGACAATTTTTTGCAGACTGCCGAACACAATGGCAGCACCGATTGCGAGTAAGGCGGCCAGGACGACGTAATCGGTGCGCTTGAGTGAGTTATCAAAAATGCCGCCAGGGTCACCTGGTTCCGTTTTGACAATGCCCGATGTGCTTATGTCGAAGGTCCAGGAAAAAATCAGCGCAATCGGGAAGCACAATATCGTGGCGATGATAAGAAAGCGCAGGGCGGTTTCCGGCAGACCCCAGGCAGGGAAAAACACATCGGCAACCTGAATGATAAGCCAGGCGCCAACAACGTAGAAGCCGACCGTCCGGTAAACGCGCCGTCTTCGCAGTTCTTGCCAGAATCCCATGCCCTGATTATGGCCTAAAGGTCTGGAGTAGAGAAGCAACAGATAACCCCGCCCCTGGCTGAACCAACGCGTCTAATGAAGCCGTCGGAGTTTTGCCGACGCGAGGTGCAATGGTTGCCCCCGGGTCAAACCTTACAACCTGAATTTAACACCGATGAAATAACGTCGCCCGAATATATCGAAAAGCTGGGGTGCGGTATTGGACTGGCGAAAAAACGAGGATGGCGAAAAAACGAGGACATCCACAGTCTTCACGAAGTGGCGAAAAAACGAGCACCGAAAAAACGAGGACATCCACAGTCTTCACGAAGGACCGTTGGTCGCCAACACTGTCATCGACAGGCATTTGAGTCGCGTGATGAAGCCGGTTAATTGTCAGCTGACGATATAGGTTTCGGTAACAAGCAGCAGCGCTCCTCCGGTAACCGGATCAGCACGATCGCAGGCAAGTTCTTACGATCCGGTGGCGACAGGCTTGGCCAGGCTCAAATGATGTTGCAGCCCCAACATCCAGCGCTGCCCAAGATGCTCACAATAAGCCTGCAATGCTTCGATTGAGCCCAAGGCACGGCCACGCCAGGAATTCATTCGTTTAAGATCCTTAAGCCAGGTCTCCTGATCCGTTTCCAAGCGCACCAGGATAAAGGGTAAATCCGAGTCGATTCGCCCGCGTTTGCCCTGGCTCCACTCCCGGCCGGTCCACTCCACCAGCGTGAGATAATCTTTCCAACAACAAGGTAAGGCAGGATGGGGGTTTTGGTCTTCGAATCCCAGCAACGATTCGCCCTTGCCATTGATGCGCGCATGCACCGAGGTATGAACCGAGGTTTCCGGCGTGGTTGCCAGTTGGGCCCGGATCGGGTTGAGATCCACATAAGCCATGCAACGTAACAAGGCGGCCTCATCCAGCAAGGCCTGGACTTTGAACCGCCCCTCCCAAAAGCGCCCGCTGCAATCGTCTTCTTTGTTAGACCGACGCGCCAAGGGCTCGTTGATGCAACGCATGAACCAGCTCAGGCTGGCAAGACGTTCTCGGTACACGCTGATCCATTCAGCCACGCCGTCAGGGGACGGGAGATGACCGTTGGACTTGGCAACGGCGGGTGGGATTTCAAACACCTGGCCCCAGCGTCGCAGCACTTCCGCTTCGTCCCAGTCCTCAGCCGTTGCCGGCGCCAGGTGTACGACCAGGTGATAGTGATTGCTCATCACCGCATAGGCACAGACATCGATCGCGAATATCTTGGCCAGAAACAGAATGCGCTGTTCGATCCAGCGACGGCGATGTTCGAAGCTCTTGCCGGTGTAGCGGTCTTTGCCACACAGAAAGGCCCGCCGGACACAGCGTGAGACGCAGTGGTAATAGCGAGTACATTCCAAACTGATCTGGTGCTTGCGGGCGATGGTCATGCTTCAAGTACAGCACTGTGGGCCTCAGGCAGACAGCTCGATATTCGGGGGGTTTACTCAGATAGGCTGTGGATGTCCTGCTATGCTTTTGCTGCTATGCTTTTGCCGAATCATCGTAGCCGTTTTCTTGTGCGTACTCAGTTCAGCGGCGGCTCCGCAATCAGTTAGCTTTTGGAAGGTTTCGAACGGCGTAGCCCACACATCAATACTGCTGCCAGAAGCGAAGAAGCCAAATACTCAAGCGACACTGACAATTGAATACTCAATTGTCGGTGGCATGTGCCGCGTAATGGTTGGAGTCGCCGTACTATCGGGCCGCGAGTATGGCACACGGCAAGGCAATCGAATAATCGATGACATTATGACGGTGACTATTTTGGGTATGCACCAATGGACCGCAAAGCCGCTTGTCGCGCTCTACTCAAATGGCTTCGAGGCAGCAATTCCCGCCTCAGACCAATTCATTAACGAGTTGAAGGCAGGATCAACGGTGCACGTGCGCTCTTTGCCAAACACACCGACTTTCGAATTCTCACTAAGAGGATCGAGCGCCGCAATTAACAAAGCGTCCTCCACGTGCAAGTAAGAGACCATTAGTTTCCGTTGGACTACGTGAGGACTCGTGCCCTTACCCCATCAGCCGCCATCCCTAACAAGCTCATCGACGCAATTACCGCTATCAAACGAAACTACTTGGCCAACGAAATAAACCAATAAACCAGGGACATCCACACCTTTTAGTGAAAATCATAGCACTGCTGATTGGCCCAACAATCAGCCACCGGGATATTCGTAGCGATTACTCAGAAAGTTTGCGGGTACCTTTGTTGTTGTCCTTGTTGTTGACGCGGAACATGGAATCCGGAGAACATACACTGTAGCTATTGCTCGCCGACTATATGCACATCCCTCATGAACCACCGATCTATTCCGAAGTCGTCAGGATCCGCGTCAGCCAGCGACGTAACGGGGCAGCGCCCCCGGTATGTGCTGCATGTCGACATGGATGCGTTCTATGCGTCGGTGGAAAAACGCGACAACCCGGAACTGGAGAACGAGCCCGTACTGGTGGGTGGCGCGGGCCCGCGCGGCGTGGTCGCGGCGGCCAGTTATGAAGCGAGAAAATACGGCGTCCACTCGGCGATGCCGATGCGCCGTGCGTTGCAGCTTTGCCCGAACGCCACGGTCGTCCGGCCGAGAATTTCCCGTTACCAGGAAGTTTCCGCGGTAATTTTCTCGATCTTCAGGGAGGTCACGCCGATCGTCGAAGGCCTCTCCCTGGACGAGGCGTTCCTGGACATCAGTGAGCGGGTTCCCGCACACGGACAACCCGTCCAGATTGCCCGGCGCATCAAGCAAAGAATCCTGACGGACACCGGGCTGACCGCGTCGGTTGGCATTGGGCCAAACAAACTGGTCGCCAAAATTGCGTCGGACCTGGAAAAGCCGGATGGCCTGTGTGAAGTCAGGCCCGGTAATGTGCGCACAGTGCTGGATCCGCTGCCGATCGAAGCCTTGTTCGGGATCGGCCCCAAGACCGCGGCGCGCTTGCACCAACTTGGGGTCAAAAGTTTTCACGATTTGCGAACCGCCGATGATGCAGTCCTGGCGCCTGTGTTCGGCCGTTATGCGCAGCGCATGCGCGATCGCGCGGCAGGCATCGATCACCGGCCGGTCGGCGAAAATTCCCAGGACAAGTCGGTGAGCGCCGAAGAAACCTTCGACCGGGATATCGGCGATCGCCAGACGCTGCACCACTGTCTGATGGACATGACGGACCGTATCTCGAAAAAAATCCGGCGTAAGGACTGGGTAGCCAGCCGGTTAAATATCAAGGTGCGCCTGGCGGATTTCACGACCTTGAGCCGGCAGAAAAGCGTCAATCCGCCGACCAACGGCTGCCGTGAACTCCAGCTGATCGCGGGTGGACTGCTCGGCGACTGGCTGGATGCCCATCCGGGTGCGGAACTCCGCCTGCTGGGGGTCGGCGTTTCAGGGTTGGGCGAGGACCGGCAACAAGACCTGTTTCCGGAGGAAAGCGGCGCAAAAAACCGCAAAGTCGACAAGCTCCTTGGCCAGGTGGCAGACCGTTTCGGCGATGCTGCGTTGCGGCGAGGACAACATAAAATGTCCTGATTCACGTCTGCACTTGTGAGCAGGCACGGCAAACGGGCATCATCGGTGGTTCCCTCGCCCGACAGATGACGCCGCAACGCGCACGAGCAATGTATAGCAGTTTTTTTGGACTCAGCGAGAAACCCTTCTCGATCACACCGGACCCGAGGTATTTGTACCTCAGCGAACGGCATGCCGATGCGTTGGCCCACCTGCTGTACGGCATTACCGAGAGCGGGGGGTTCATACAACTCACCGGCGAAGTCGGCACCGGCAAGACCACGCTGCTCAGGAGCCTGCTCGAACAATTGCCCGAGAACGTGGATATTGCCCTGATCGTCAATCCGCGCCTGGGCACAGCGGATTTTCTGGAAACCATCTGCCAGGAACTGCACGTTCCCCTGGCCAGAAAACGCAGCGAAAAGGATCTGGTCGATGCGCTCAACAAGCATCTGCTGAAAGCATATGCGGACGGGAGGCGGGTCGTGCTGATGGTGGACGAGGCACAAAACCTTTCGGCAGACGTCCTCGAACAAGTACGCCTGCTGACCAACCTGGAAACCAGCAAGCAGAAACTGCTGCAGATCATCCTCGTCGGCCAGCCCGAACTGAGAAAATTGCTGTCGAGGAACGATCTGCGGCAACTCGCGCAGCGTATTACCAGCCGCTTTCACCTTCGGCCGCTGGACCGGAAAGAGTCGGCCGCCTACCTGCAACACCGGCTGAAGATTGCCGGCGCCACCGGCGAGATCTTTTTGCCATCCGCCAGCCGGGTGATATTCAAATTGTCCGGCGGCGTGCCGCGCCTGATCAACGTAATCGCGGATCGCGCCCTGCTGGGCGCCTATACGCGTGAACTCACCACAATCAATGGTGCCCTGGTTCGCGAGGCGGCTGCCGAAGTCCAGGGCCGCCAGTACCGCCCTGCCTGGCTGAGCTGGATCGCCGGCGTACTGATGCTGGGCGCGACGGCTGCGCTGGCGATGGGAGTCGGCCACTTGATCGGGCAACGCAATGCGCCAACAACCGATATTCAGTCGGCGAGCGCGCTGCCTGCCCGGCTGCCGGACAACCCGGCCAGCGCCATGATCGATGACCCACCCGCCATGAAGACGGTGGCAAGCCTCCAGTCAATTTTGCAGGCATACGCTGCGGAAACCGGTACCGACAACGCGTTCGAAACGCTGCTTGGCCTGTGGCGCGGTGCGTACCAGCCAGGAGGAACGCCGGCTTGCCAGCAGGCAGCGGAGCAAGGCTTGCGATGCGTGTTCCAGCAGGGCAGCTGGGCGCAGCTCAGACAGCACAATCGACCGGTAATTCTCACCCTTCTCGATGAACTGGGACTGGAACACCACCTGGTTCTGCGCTCGCTGGACGCAGGAATGGCGGAGCTGCTGATCGGCGGAAATTCCTTCGATGTCACCATGGAGGCAATTGCAAGATATTGGTTTGGCGACTATCTCCTCGTGTGGCAGCCGGTTTCCGATGACAATCGTGCACTTTCCCTGGGCATGGCAGGCGCCGATGTGCGCTGGTTGCGGGAAAACCTGGATCGAGTCAATGGCTACGCCACAGCCATGCATGATTCGGACCTGTTCGACCAGGAACTCCAGCAAAAAGTGCGTGACTTCCAGCGCCGGAACCGCCTGCGTATCGACGGGATAGCCGGGGCCCAGACCTTGATCACCCTCGCCAGCGCCAACAGCCAGCCGGACACACCGGTGCTAATCAGGCCTTAGCCCATGTCCTTCATACTCGATGCACTGCAGAAATCGGAAAATCAGCGCCAGCGGCAACTCGGCCCCGGCCTTGCCACCGTGCGCCGGGGAAAAGTCCGTCAGGCTGTTCCGGTCTGGGTTCCCCTGCTGGCATTCCTGCTGGTCGTCAACATCGTAATACTGGCTTTTGTCATGTGGCCTGGTGAAGTGACAGAACAAGCTGCCGCAGCACAAAGGCAAACCGAAGCCGGCTCGGTTATCGATGATCCAGTGGTCCGGGAAACCGCGGCGCCGGAAAAGCGTGGTGAAATTCGATCCCTTTCCCGGGAAGCTATAGTGGCCGCGCCCAAAGAAAGCGGATTGGCTGTAGTAGCGAACAAGACGCGAGACCGGGGGAGCGCTGGCAGCGTGACCGTCATGACAGAACAGGAAATGGATGAATTCCTGGCCACAGACGAAGCCGCGGCAAAGGCCGATGCAGCCCCTGCCGGGTCGGTAAACGAGTTGCTGTTTGACGAAAATACGCCAGTGGAACTACTGCCGGCAATGCAGGAATTGCAGTTAAGGGGTCTGATCGTATTACCGGATTTACACCTGGATGTGCATGTTTACAGCGACACGGACGATAAGCGTTTTGTTTTTGTCAATATGAAGAAGTACCGTGAGGGAGAGCGCCTTCGCGAAGGTCCGTTGCTCGAATCCATTACTCCGCAAGGAATAATCCTGCGGCACAACGGCCAGCGTTTCATTGTGAACCAGGATTGAGCGCTTGAAGCTGTCCGCCACTGCCAACCGGCGACCGATTGTCGCTATACGCTACCTTGACGGGCACAGATTGTCCCGCGCATTACGCGCCGGCATGCTGAATGTCATCGCCGACCAGGATCGCCT
This sequence comes from Pseudomonadota bacterium, assembly GCA_022572885.1. NCBI lineage: Bacteria > Pseudomonadati > Pseudomonadota > Pseudomonadota bacterium. The sequence continues at coordinate 34,800 of JACZVC010000020.1, forward strand.
GAACCGCATCAATGTTTTCCCCGTGCCCGACGGTGACACCGGGACCAACCTGACCCTGACGATGCGCACCATGATCGGCGCGCTGAAGCGCAAAAGCAGTGGCCACATTGGCAAGACCCTGATTACCGCAGCCGATGCCGCGCTTGACGGCGCGCGCGGCAATTCAGGCGCGATACTTGCGCAGTTTTTCCAGGGTCTTTGTGATTCGGCGGCCGAATACCCGATTCTGAATACCAGGCAATTCTCCACGGCCGTCGCCAGCGGTGCACAATACGCCGCACAAGCACTGCAGGAACCGGTAGAAGGCACAATCCTGACCGTGCTCAGGGATTACTCCAACGCGGTTGCAAACTGGACCGAAAAACGAGCCGGCTCTGATTTTATCGCCTTGCTTCATCATGGACTGGAACAGGCCAAACGATCACTGGCGAACACGCCGAAACAGCTCGCAGCACTACGCAAGGCAGGGGTAGTGGACGCCGGCGGCCAGGGCTTTGTCGATCTGTTGCAGGGGATACATGATTTTGTCGCTTCGGGTTCGCTGAGACCGGGCTCGGATCTGCCTGAGATCGAAGAATACGAACCCGGGCCTGGCGCCGGTGAGGTCGAAGACCTCGAGTATCGATACTGTACCGAATGCATGGTTAGCGGAACGGAAATCGACCGGCGCAAACTTCGCGAACAGATTTCCGAACTTGGCAACAGCATGGTAATCGCAGGCACCCATCGCAAAGTCAAAATTCATATCCATGTCAATCATCCGCAGGAAGTGTTCGAGCGCGCCGGGAAATTTGGCCGGGTCAGTGCAAGCAAGGCCGATGACATGCATAAACAACAGCTTTCCGCTCACGCACGCGGCAAGGTTGCGGTGATTGCCGACTCGGCGGCCGATATTCCCGACGACCAGTTCGAGAAACTCAACATACACATGGTGCCGGTGCAGCTGCATTTCGGCAATCGCACCTACCTGGACAAGGTCAGCATCACTGCAGACGAATTTCTTGCTTTGCTCGAAAGCCACCCCGAGCATCCACAGACTTCGCAGCCGGCGCCGGGAGACTTTCGGCGACAGTTCGAATTTCTGTGCAGCCACTATGCCGAAGTTATTTCGATCAGCGTGACCGGCGCGGGGAGCGGCACTTACCAGGCTGCGTTGGCAGCGGCCCGCAGGTTGCCGGGCAAGTCGATTACCTGCATCGACAGCCGCAACATATCGATCGGCGAGGGATTGGTTGCCATGTATGCGGCAGAATGTGCGCAGGCAGGCCTCGATGGCGATCGGCTGGTTCGCGCGATAGAGGAAATTATTCCAAAAACGCGCGCATACGCTTTGCTTGGCGATATCGAATACACCGTCAGGGGCGGCCGGGTATCGCGCTGGGTCAAGCAAGTGGCCGGCCTGCTGAGAATTTCACCCATTATCACTGCGGACCGCGACGGCAAAGTCACGCTGGCGGGCTTTTTACCGGGCCGCACCAGCCTGGTCCGGAAGTTTCATCGCTTCGCCTGTAGAAAAATGAAACCCGGGAAAATTTACCGCATCGTGGTCGGCCATGCCGGCTGCCCCGAGCGGGCAAACCGATTGCTGAAATCCCTGCACGAATCCCTACCTGATTTACACTCCGTTCATCTCGCGGAAGTCGGTAGTGGAATTGCCTGTCATGGCGGGCCAGGCACGCTGGCTCTTGGCATTCAGGAATACGATCACCTGCCCGGAGCAGGCAGTGCAGGCCGGCGATCGCCTGCCGATGAACCGAACTGTCTCTAAGCTGTGGTCATAATTCGCACATCGATGGGAAAACCACTGCCACCAGCTTCGTCAGACCAGGGCCTGCTCCAGATCGCCGAGCAAATCGTCTATGTTTTCAATGCCGACCGACATCCTCAGCATGTTTTCCGGCGCCAGGGTGCGCGGCCCTTCGATGGAGGCACGATGCTCGATCAGGGTTTCCACGCCGCCGAGGCTGGTTGCGCGAACCAGCAATTTCAGCCTCGCGAGGAACGCCATTGCCTGCGCGGCGTTGTCGCCGGTACAGAAACTCAGCATGGCGCCGTATCCACTCATTTGCCTGCTTGCCAGTTTGTGGCCCGGATGGCTCGCCAGACCCGGGTAATAAACCCGGGAGACCTGGTCATTGGCCAGCAGGAACTCTGCCAGGCGGGCAGCGTTGTCTGACTGGGCGCGCACTCGCAGGGGCAGGGTCGATAAGCTACGCATCAGCAACCAGCAATCAAATGCCGACGGCACCGCGCCACCTTTGACCTGAAAATCCCGTACCCAGGAAATATTTTCGTCCTCGGCCGCCGCAATCACGACCCCGCCGGTCAGATCGCTGTGACCGCCCAGGTACTTGGTTGCGCTATGAATCACCAGGTCGGCGCCCAACGCCAGCGGGTTTTGCAGTATCGGGGTGGCAAAAGTATTATCGCACGCGAGCAGCAAATTGTGGTCGCGTGCAAGTGCCGCCAGACCGGCGATATCGCACAGCCGCAACAGTGGATTGGTTGGTGTTTCGACCCACAGCAGCCGGCTGTTCGGGCCGATCGAATCTCTTACCTCCGCCAGATCCGTCGTATCGACATGGCGTACGACCACCCCCCAACGGCCGACGATATCGTCGAGCTGTTGCAAAGTGCCATGATATGAATCACGGCAGGCGAGAATCTCGTCGCCGCTTTTCAACAACGAAAACACGGCCAGGGTAGCGGCAGTACCCGAAGAGAAAGCTACCGCCGCCGTTCCCCCTTCCAGGCTTGCAAGCTTTTCTTCGAGGCGCTCGCGACTGGGATTGGCGGCGCGGGCGTAACTATAGCCGCTGGGGTAACTGCCATCCGTCTCCCGCAGGAAAGTGGTGGAAAAAGTAATCCCCGGAGCGATCGCGCCGCTGCCCGGGTCGGGCCGGTGTCCCGCATGCACTGCGCGGGTCTCGAGATGATACTTTTTCATTGTTGTTCCCCTCGCTGTCCCGGCGCTGCCTCAATCAATTCCGAACCCTGGTTCCCCGGGCTGTTCACTTTGCGATCGACCGGCCAGGCAACCATCTCGCCGGCCGGTGACGGCAACAGCATCAACCTGAGCCGATCGGCATCCAGCAACGCGCCCGACAACCAGTCCGTTTGCCGATCCGCGCTCAGGATCACCGGCATCCGATGATGTATGGGCGCAACCAGTTCATTTGCCGTCGTAGTGATAATCGTACAGGACTCCAGGATCTCGCCTCCTTTGTCCCAACTCTCCCACAGCCCGGCAAATGCCATGGGTCGTTGATCCTGCATGCAAATATAATGAGGCTGTTTTACGGCGCCGGTTTTTTGCCACTCGTAAAAGCCGTTGGCCAGCACCAGGCAACGCCTGCTCTTGAGCGCGTTTCTGAAGGATGGTTTTTCAGCGATAGTCTCCGCCCGCGCGTTGATCATGCGGTTGCCGATCGATTTCTCCTGCGCCCAGAACGGCACCAGCCCCCAATGCAGCAGCACCAGTTCCTTGCTGCCATCGCGCCGCCTGATTACGGGGACATCCTGGGTCGGCGCAATGTTGTAGCGCGGCTGCAGATCGAGCTCGCTATCGACGGCAAAATATTGTCGTATTGCTTCGGCCGGTGAATAGAAAGCATACCGCCCGCACATTTTCTTATTCCCGAATTCCCCGGCCGGTTTTCATCAGGTAAAGACTCAAAGAAAAGAGCAGCACGATAAAACCGCTGATAATCATGTATGCCCAGGCAATCGGTATATCGGATACGCCAAGGATTCCGTAGCGAAAGGCGTTGACCATATAGAGAATCGGGTTGGCCTTTGACACCTGCTGCCAGAAATCCGGCAACAGGCTGATGCTGTAAAAGACGCCACCAAGGTAGGTTAACGGCGCAAGAACAAAAGTGGGAATAATCGCAATGTCGTCGAAATCCCTGGCAAAAACGGCGTTGATAAACCCGGCCAGCGAAAAAACGATCGAAGTCAGAAAAACAATGCTAATCGTTATCCAGACATGCTGAACATCTAGTTTGGTAAAAAATAATGCGATTATCGTTACCGCGACGCCGACCATTAGTCCACGCATCAATCCGCCCGCCACATGGCCAATAATAATGAAAGCGTTGGGTAGCGGAGAGACCAGCATCTCTTCGATATGCTTACCGAATTTCGCCCCGAAAAAGGATGAGACCACGTTGCCGTAGGAATTCGTAATGACCGACATCATAATCAGGCCCGGGGCGATGAACTGCATGTAGTCAAAGCCATCCATTTGCCCGATGCGCTTGCCGATCAGGTTGCCGAAAATAATGAAATACAAAGTCATGGTGATCGATGGCGGCAGCAGCGTCTGCATCCAGATCCGCATGATCCGCTTGTATTCCCGATAGACTATGGTCTGCAAACCAATCAGGTCGGCCTTGAGTCTCATGGATCGGTTCCCGGTTCAGCGTCGGCGCCCTGGTGGTTGCCCTTGCTCTCGACCAACCTCATAAACAACTCCTCAAGCCGGTTGGACTTGTTTCTCATACTGCAGGCCGTCAGCCCCAGGGCCGAAAATTTCTCGAAAACCTGGTTCAGGTTTTGGTCCGGCCCGATTTCGATTTCGAGCGAATTTTCGTCCACCTGCCGCACCACGAAACCATCGATCGTCGGTGTCTCGTCGATCTCTTCGCAAAGGTTGAAAACAAAGGTTTCGACCTGCAGCTTGCGCAAAACCCGGCTCATGCGGTCATTAACGACGATCTTCCCCTGGTCGATGATCGCAACATTCCGGCACAGGCTTTCCGCTTCCTCCAGGTAGTGGGTGGTCAGGATGATCGTCGTGCCTTGTTCGTTGATGCGGCGGATGAAATCCCACATGGACCGGCGAATCTCAATGTCGACCCCCGCCGTAGGTTCATCCAGTATAAGCAGGCGGGGCTCATGCACCAGCGCCCGCGCAATCATCAGGCGACGCTTCATGCCACCGGACAAGGTTCGTGATAATTCCTGCCTTTTGTCCCAAAGTTGCAATTGGCGCAGGTATTTTTCCGCCCGCTTCCGCGCCAGGGACCGAGGAATCCCGTAATACCCGGCCTGATTCAGAACGACATTGCTGACTTTTTCGAACTGGTTGAAATTGATTTCCTGTGGCACGACTCCGATGCAGGCTTTTGCGCTATCCAGATCCTCGTCGATATCGTAATCGAAGACGCTGACCATCCCGGCGGTCTTGTTGACCAGCGACGTCACGATACCGATTATTGTGGTCTTGCCGGCGCCATTTGGCCCGAGCAACGCAAAAAAATCACCTTCCTCGACCTCCAGGTCGATACCTTTCAGGGCCTGCACACCGTTGGCATAGGTTTTTTGCAGACCGGATATGGAAAGTGCTTTCATAACAGTTACCAGCTTTGCCCGGGTCGGGTCGGGGTTCAAAATCAGGAAGGGGGAATTCTAGCAAAGCATGAGCAAAGGATACGACACCCGGATGAATCGGCAAGCGTACGAGACGTCGATCGAGTGGTTATGCGGGCGGGACGAGGATTTCAAAAAAGTCGTCAATCGCCACGGTCTGCCGCCGATGTGGCAACGAAAGCCGGGCTTTGTCACGTTGATCCACACCATACTGGAACAACAGGTGTCGCTGGCCAGCGCCAAAGCGGTCTTGAACAAGCTCAGGAAAATCTGTACTCCGCTCGACCCAGAGACTCTGCTTGGGCTGTCGAGCGCGCAACTGGCTTCGGCCGGGTTCAGCCGGCAAAAGATGCGTTATTGCCGCGCGCTCGCGGAGGCCATAGCCAGCGGAGACTTGTATCTCAGGAGACTTCACAAGCTGGATGATGATGCATTCCGCAAGGAAATTACGGCTTACCCCGGTATCGGACCGTGGACCGCGAATGTTTACTTGCTGATGGCGCTGGGCAGACCCGATATCTGGCCGAGCGGAGATCTCGCGCTACAGGCCGCCGCGCAATCGCTGAAAAACCTGAAAACGAGGCCATCGCCGGAAAAACTGGACCGGATCGGCGAGAAATGGCGGCCCTATCGTTCCTCGGCGGCGCGCATACTGTGGCATCACTACCAAAAAAACTGAGCTTATGATTCTGAAACGCATATGGCCTTTCCTTGTAATTCTGGCTCTTGGCATGGTGCAGTTGGCCGTGTACTACCCGCAATTGCCGGAGACGATGTCCGTTCACTTCAACAAAGACGGGCTGGCCAACGGGTGGTCGAGCCGCAAAGTTTATTTCTCCATACAGATCGGCCTGCTGGTCATGCTGACTGGGATCGCGGTGTTTGCGCCGCTGTGGAGCCTCCGACCCGGAATGAAGTTTCACCTGCCAAACCGCGAGTATTGGCTGGCCAAGGAAAGAAAAGAGGAAACGATGGCCTGGGTAGAAAACAGTTATCGCAAATTGTTTCTGCTATCGATGATCCTGATGTTACTGGTCAGCGAGCAGGTGTTGAGGGCGAATCTCAGTCAGCCTGTGCGCCTGGACTCTACCCTGTTTCTGGTGGCGCTAGGCATATATTTTCTGATCATCGCCGCGTGGCTGATCCGGCTGTTCAGAAGATTTCGCAGACCGTGACCAGCAACAACCGGTATCAAAGCCGATGAGTCCCATGCAAATAGCAAGGATCAGCGTCTGATGCTGCTGTTCTTACATGCATTGCATGCCTCGCCGCATGGTGAAATGGAACTGAATCAAACTCTGCACCCACGCCGAGCAATGCTTCTCCAATCAAACCCTCGCCGGCCGGAGCGATACAACCGATCAGCGCCTGTCCGTATAACAATGCCGTACCGATAACAAATACCCTGATCACGATTTCCCCTCTTGCCTCCTGTCATATGATGCGTCGGCCGGGAAGGAGTTCTAGCGCCCTGTCGTATGCAGGCCTCCCGCTGCCGCAGCAAGCAACTGCATACCCTGCAGGCGGGTCGATTTCAGGACAAATTCTCCCGGGTCCCTGGCCGCCCTGACCAGGCCTTGCCAAAAAAGAGGCGCCCACAGGAAATTCGCACGCAGACGCAGCTTCCCCTGGCACTCCTGGGCTCTGAGCATGTTGATCGAGCACCTCAGCAGCTTCTGGCGCTCGGCTTCACCGACACCCAGAACCAGCGAACTCGTCTCGCTACCGGCGCCCGCAAGCGAACGGCAAAAAGTCGCCGCCAGCAAAACCAGGGCGGAGTCGTCGCGCATGGCACCTTCCCGGTATACCGAGGACGGTTCCGCGCTCAGCAAATGGTCTGAAAAATCGACCCGAAAAAGGGCGAAGGGACCGCCCGCCAGTCGGTTTATCGCCCTTGCATCAAGTTTTCGCAGGCCACACGGCGGCGGCCGGCGTATTTCATGCCGCACCGGCGATGAGATACAGCGGTCGATAAAGGACAGGTTCAAATCCATCAAGTCCATGCATTGTTCCGCCTTGAGAATCATGTGGTGCTGGCTTGTTTGGCCATATTCGTTGGTGTCCATAGTGCAATCTCCCCTGTTTGCACAAAAATAGTGGTTGAAAAAGCCCATATAAAGAGTAGTATCTCCCTAAAATGGTCAAAAAGGAACAGTTAAGGCGAAAATATGAAAGTTACCGAAGAACGATATCTCAGGGAGCGACAATGCTTCGACCTTGCAATCAGGATGATCGGGCATGAGGCAAGAACCCAGACCATACAAAGCTGTACCCACCTGTCCGAAGACCGAATCCGCAAGCTTTACCGCAATTTCTTCAAATTCTCGGCCTCGAGCAATGTCCGCCGGCACCGTGGCAAGGCGCCCAGACGGTGTGAATATTTTGTCGAAACGCTGGCAACACAAGTTGAAGCGGCCACCCTCGCCGCGCTTTTTATCACCGGCGGCATGCTGATCCGGAAAACGAGTCCGCTCATGCGGGAAAAAAACCTCGGCTTTGGCCACGCCTTTTGCCGGGTCTACGATCGCTTCCTCGACTTTCATCCGTCTCCACGCATCAGCTTCGACCACGGTTGGTTCCTGCTCGAGGCGTTACTTGAAGGGGACGAGCTGGCTTTGCGCGCTTGCGCGATCTGCAACAATTGGTACCCGCATGACATCCTTGGCCTGCGCCCATTGAAATGCCCCGGGTGCCGCGTCCTCAAGCTGGGCTAAGCCGGCAAAACCGGAATCGCCAGCGCTCACGGCGAGGATGGTTCCTGCCGGTATAATCCCAGCCGGGGGAGCAACGATGCCAAGCAAACCACATTTTTTCGCCAGTCACTCTTTCGAGCGCATGGCCCATCGGCGCGGTCAGGACGTCTGGCTGGAACCAATCCGCCGCAGCGGCAAAAGCCAGCCACCATGGCCGGAAACCGCAGACTGGCTGCGAAAGTAAGCACAGGCGTAGATTATGTGCCTGGTACTCATGGCCTATGAGCATCACCCGCGCTATCGCCTGGTGCTGGCAGCCAACCGGGATGAGTTTCATGAGCGGCCGAGCCAGTCCGCGCATTGGTGGCAAGAGCACCCGGGGCTCCTGGCGGGGCGGGATCTGGAAGCCGGCGGCACGTGGCTCGGTGTGAACCGGAGCGGACGGCTGGCGCTGGTGACGAATTTCCGCGAGCCTGGCGCCCGCGCCCCTGGAAAGCGCAGCCGAGGCGAGCTGGTCAGGGACTTCCTCACAACCGACCTGCCGGTTGCAGAGTTTGCCGCAGACTTGTCGGCCAATGTTTCTGATTACAGTGGTTTTAACCTGGTCGTTTTCGATGGCAAAGACTGCCTGTATTTGTGCAATCGCGGTGAATTTCAGCAAGCCCTGCAACCGGGAGTCCACGGACTAAGCAACCATCGCCTGGATACGGCCTGGCCAAAAGTCGAGAAAACACGCCATCGGTTTGCCGATACCCTGTCGTCTGCTGATATCGATAAAGCAGAATTATTTTCCATAATTGGTGATAATCGCCCATCTGATGATAAGATATTGGCCGATACCGGGACCGGCCGTGATCTGGAAAGATTGCTGTCGGCACCGTTTGTCATTAGCCCCGGATATGGCACCCGCTGCTCTACGCTGGTGTTGTGGGACAACTCCGGTGAGATTCATTTTAGCGAACGCAGTTTTACGCCAGCCGGCAAAATGGACCAGGAAAAGACCTACAAAATCCGGCTCGACTGAAAAGGACCAGTAATGAAGGATGGCGCTAGCGACGAAGTAAAAGTTTCACCGTATGGATCGTGGTCCTCATCGCTGAGCCTGGACCAGATGGTCGAGGACGTGGTGCGTCTCGCTGAACCCACCGTCGATGGCGGCACGCTGTACTGGATAGAAACCCGGCCATCGGAGCAAGGCCGCAATGTCCTGGTTACCTGCGCCCCGGGCCAGGAACAGACCTACCTGACCCCGGTTGATTACAGCGTGCGCAGCCGGGCACACGAATATGGCGGCGGCAGTTACCTGGCCAGGGGCGGCAGAGTCTGGTTCGTAAACGACAACGATCAATGCATCTACACCCAGGTCCTGCCGGCTGGATCGCCGGAACGTCTGACTGCAGCGGGTACGATGCGCTTTGCCGACATGGAACTGGACCAGGCGCGTAACCGGCTGCTAGCCGTCTGCGAAGATCACGGCAAAGACGGCGATCCGGAAAATCTGATCGTCGGTGTCGATCTGGATACCGGCGAAATCAGCGTCCTGGTTAGTGGCGCCGATTTCTACAGCAACCCGCGGCTGTCGCCGGACGGTTCGAGACTGAGCTGGTTGTGCTGGAATCATCCGAATCTCCCGTGGGATACGACGGAGCTCTGGCTGGCCAAGGTTGGCGCGGACGGCGAAATTCGCGAGCAAAAATGCGTAAGCCTGGCCAAGGATGAGTCTGTATTCCAACCGCAATGGTCGCCTGATGGTGAACTCTATTTTGTTTCAGATCGCAGCGGCTGGTGGAACCTGTTTCGTTTCCGAAACGATGTTGCGGAAGTCGTCATCCCGGAGCAGGCGGAATGCGGTTTGCCACAGTGGGTATTCGGCATGTCCACTTACGCCTTTCCTTCTCCTGGTCAGGTCGTGGTTGCAACCACCCGCAACGGATCGTGGCAACTCAGCAGATTCGATCTTGAAACAGGTCAGCGGGAAGCGCTGGCGGGTGGCTGGACTTCGATAGACGGTGTTGCAGCCGCCGCTGGGAACATTCTGATGCTGGCGGGCGGCGGTTCCCGCGCGCTCAGCGTCGTTTCAATAAACGCCTCAGGCAAGGAAACCGTACTTAAATGTGCAATCGACGGCACCCTGGATCAGTCTGCGATCAGTAAGCCCCAGGCCATCACTTTCGCGACTTCGGACGGAGACCAGGCTCATGGCTTTTTTTATCCACCCGCCAATCCTGTGTTTCGCGGCCCCAACAACGAAAAGCCGCCGCTGCTTTTAATTTGCCATGGCGGCCCGACTTCGGCGACCGCAACCACTCTCAAACTGGACATACAATTCTGGACCAGCCGCGGTTTTGCTGTATTTGATGTGAACTACCGCGGCAGCACCGGCTATGGCAGGAGCTACCGGCAGAAGCTCTATGGCACATGGGGTCTGGCCGATGTCGATGACTGTATACACGGCGCCAGGTATCTTGTTCAGCAAGGCCTGGTAGACCCCAAGCGCATGGCGATCCGCGGCGGCAGCGCCGGCGGCTATACGGTATTGAGCGCGCTGACTGGTCACGATGAATTCAGCGCCGGCTCCAGTTTCTTCGGCATCGGCGACCTGGAAAGCATGTTCGAGACGACCCACAAATTCGAAGCCAGCTACGACCATTGGCTGATCGGCCCAAGAGAAACTCGCAAGGCGATCGTCGAGCAGCGCTCACCGATAAACTTTGCCGACCGGATCAAATGCCCGGTCATATTCTTCCAGGGTCTGGATGATAAAGTCGTGTCGCCGGATCAATCCGTATCGATGGTGCAGGCGTTGAAAGACAACAAGGTTCCGGTAGCCTACATCGAGTATGCAGGCGAAGGGCACGGCTTTCGCCAGTCGCAGAATATTCGGCGCAGCTACGAAGCCGAGTTATATTTCTTCGGCAAAGTCATGGGTTTTGAACCAGCCGACAAACTGAACGCCGTCGAGATCACCCACCTTTAATTCAGCGCTTTTCCAGAACGCGGCTCAGCCAGCGGCCGATGTCCTGGATCTCCGCCTGGCACACGCCATGGGCCACCAGATAACTGCGCCACTCAACCGAGTAGCCTTGCTGGATCAGAAAATCGCGCGCATTCTCGCCCAGGGCCTGCGGCAAAACCGGATCCATGCTGCCGTGGGCGAGCAATACCGGTGTGGCCAGATTCTCCTGGCTGCACGATTTCTCGAAACCCTTTTGCAACGGCAGGTAACAAGATAATCCCATGATCCCGGCCAGGCGGCGTGGATAAGCCAGGCCTGCCTGCAAGGCAATCGCGCCACCTTGTGAAAAACCGGCCAGCACGGTGCGCTGAGGAGAAATACCTCGTTGCTGCTCCCGTTTGAGCAGGGCCTCGACACTCTGCTGACTATCCCGCATACCGGCTTCGTCAACCGGCCCGCCGCGCTCGAAGGAGTAGATGTCATACCAGGCACGCATGGCCATGCCATTGTTTATCGTGACGTTCCTGACCGGCGCGTGCGGGAATACGTAGCGCACCGGGAACGGCAAATCGAGTTCGGGAACGATGGACTCGAAATCGTGCCCGTCTGCGCCAAGACCGTGCAACCACAAGACAGAAGCTTCGGGTTCCTCCCCTGTTTCGATTTCCACGGTTTGCAAATATTCGTCCAAGTGATCCTCCAATCTTCGCTGAACAGGCAAAACAGCAGCGATATTAGCCCAGATTATTGACCAATGCGCTCGCGCCGTTGCTCCGGTTGCAGCGGACCAACCGCCAGCGTGGCTGGGCTATACTCTGGGCAAACAAATCATCGAGGCCGAAATGAAAAAACACTCGCCGTTCCCAGCCGCTTTTTTTGCCGCGTTGCCGCTCCTGTCCGGTTGCGGGCAGAGCGGTGACTTGTACCTGCCGACAGACCCTGAACCTGAAACGACAATCAGCAGCGCCGATGAACGACCGCCCGAAACGGCAAAAGACAGCCAGGATGACGACGCGCAGGATCAACCCTGAGCATGCCTGAAAAGAGAAAAGTCCTGGTCCTGGTTGACGGATCCAGTTACCTCTATCGCGCGTTTCACGCCCTGCCGCCGCTAACCACATCGAAAGGCGAACCGACCGGCGCAATCCACGGCGTGCTCAATATGCTGCAAAAACTGATCCGTGATTATCAGCCCGAGCATATCGCGGTGGTTTTCGATGCGGGTGGCAAGACTTTCAGGGACGAGATGTACGAGGATTACAAGGCGAACCGCCCGCCCATGCCCGACGAACTTCGCTCACAGATCGATCCGATACTCGAGGCGGTCAGGGCCATGGGCTTACCGCTGCTGCAAACCCCGGGTGTCGAGGCCGATGACGTGATCGGCACGCTGGCGCGCTGGGCGGACCAGGAAAACATGGTCACGGTCATATCAACCGGCGACAAGGACATGGCGCAACTGGTCAACGACAACATTTCGCTGGTCAACACGATGACCGGCAAAACCATGGATCGAGATGGCGTCAAGGACAAGTTCGATGTTTACCCGGAGCAGATCGTGGATTTTCTGGCCCTGACCGGCGACAGCTCCGATAATATCCCCGGCGTCCCGAAAGTCGGACCGAAGACCGCGGCCAAATGGCTGAACCAGTATGCAACGCTGGACAAAATCGTGGCCAACGCCGATCAGATCAAGGGCAAGGTCGGCGAAAGTCTGCGTGAAAATCTCGAACAGTTAGAATTGTCGCGCAAGCTCGCGACGATACGCTGCGATCTCGATCTGGACCAGGGCGCGCAGGATCTTGCGCCGGGCAAGCCGGATATCGATAGACTCAGAAAGCTGTATCAGCGCCTGGAGATGAACTCGTTGTTGCGCAAGCTGCCGGAACCGGAAGTAGAGGCAACCGCTGCCAAACCGGTCAGCGGCAAATACCAGACCATTTTTACGCACAAGGATTTTTCCGTCTGGCTCAAAAAGCTGGAGCAGGCGCAGCTGATCGCTATCGATACCGAAACCGACAGTCTCGACTACATGAACGCCCAGATCGTCGGGCTGTCTTTTGCGGTCGAGGAAGGTGAGGCGGCCTACCTGCCGGTGGCTCACGATTACCCGGGTGCGCCGGACCAGTTGTCACGTGACGAAGTGCTCGCGACCCTGCAGCCGCTACTTGAAAACCCGAAATTGCAAAAAGTCGGTCATCATCTGAAATACGACGCGCACATACTGGCCAATTACGGAATCCGCATGAGGGGCATGAAATATGACTCGATGCTCGAATCCTACGTGTTGAACAGCACGGCGACCCGCCACGACATGGATTCGGTTGCCAGGCGATACCTCGGCGCCAAGACTATTTCTTTTGAGGATGTCGCCGGCAAGGGCGCGAAGCAACTGACCTTCAACCAAGTCTCTTTGGAGCAGGCCGGACCGTACGCGGCAGAGGATGCGGACATTAGCTTGCGCTTGCACCACGAGTTGTGGCGCCAACTGAAAGCTGTGCCAAAACTCTGCGCCTTGTACGAGGAAATCGAGCAGCCGCTGGTCCCGGTCCTGCTGCGGATGGAGCGCACCGGCGTATTGCTGGATGCCGATCTGCTGCGAGAGCAGAGCGCGGAAATCGCCGTGCGTCTGCAGGAACTGGAAAAACAATCCCATGAAGCCGCCGGCCAGCCGTTCAACCTGGGATCGCCAAAACAACTGCAGGAAATACTGTTCGAGAAACAACAGCTGCCAATTATTCGGAAAACGCCCAAAGGGCAACCGTCGACTGCAGAGGACGTACTCCAGGAACTCGCCGCGGACTATGAGCTGCCCCGGTTGATTCTCGACTACCGGATGCTGTCCAAGCTCAAATCCACCTATACCGACCGCCTGCCCGAGCAAATCAACCCGCGCACCGGCCGCGTACACACTTCGTACCACCAGGCAGTCACGGCGACCGGCCGCTTGTCATCGAGCGACCCGAATCTGCAGAATATCCCGATCCGGACCGCAGAAGGCCGGCGCATTCGCCAGGCTTTTGTCGCCCCGGATGGGCGTCGGCTTCTCGCCGCCGACTATTCCCAGATCGAGTTGAGAATCATGGCTCACCTGTCAGGCGACGAGGGCCTTTTGCAAGCCTTTGCCGATGACCAGGATATCCACCGCGCGACCGCGGCCGAAGTGTTCTCGGTTGCCCTCGATGAGGTCAGCGATGATCAGCGTCGTTCAGCCAAGGCGATTAATTTTGGCTTGATATACGGGATGTCGGCATTTGGCCTGGCGCGCCAACTGAACATCAGGCGCGGTGAAGCGCAAGATTACGTAGACCTCTACTTCGACCGCTACCCGGGCGTCAGGGCATATATGGACAACACCCGCCAACTGGCCAGGGAGCAAGGCTATGTCGAGACTGTTTTCGGCCGCCGCCTGTACCTGCCTGAGATCAACGCACGCAATTCGCAACGACGACAGTACGCCGAGCGCAGCGCGATCAACGCACCGATGCAGGGCACCGCGGCCGATATCATCAAAATGGCGATGATCCAGGTCGATGACTGGATCCAGCGTGAAGCCACGGACATCAGCCTGCTGATGCAGGTTCACGACGAACTGGTTCTGGAAGTCCCCGAGTCCCGGGTCGAGGAGGCCGGCGAGCGTATTCGGGAACTGATGACCAGCGCTGCAACGCTAAATGTTCCCCTGAAAGTCGATCTGGGCTTCGGTGAGAACTGGGACGAAGCTCATTAGTCTGCCGGTCCGGCTGCCGTCGCGTCGGTGATCTAGAAACTGGTCCAAGCCCGGAACTTTCTTGCATCGCGGCACTCTTACTGAATGAGCGCAGAAATGCAGCTCGCTTGCTTACCTCCCTGAGCAAGCTAGCACCCGGCATCCCCATTCCGGGTTCATTTCCCCGGTGCAATTTAGCCCCGGGGATTTTTTTGCCGGTAATTTGCGCTGGCGACCGGCTGCCGATTCAGCAAGGCCATCAGCGCTTCCCGCGCCTGATCGATGCCAGATTTCTTGGTAGCCGAAAACAACTGGACCGATGTTTCCGCGTCAACCGCGGACCTGACCTCGTGTAGCATCGCCGAGGCCTTTCCGCGGCTAAGTTTGTCGGCCTTGGTCAGCAAAATATGGGTCAGGCAACCAACACCCTCGGACCAGGCCAGCATCTGGCGGTCGAACTCGGTCAGCGGCCTGCGTGCATCCATCACCAGGATCAGGCCCGCCAATGATCTTCTTTGCCTAAAGTAGGCCTCCATCAAGTGCCGCCAGTGTCGCCTCACTGCTGCGGGAACTCGCGCATAACCATAACCGGGCAAATCGACCAGGCGATCGCCATCCGGCAAGGCAAAGAAATTGACCAACTGGGTGCGCCCCGGCGTCTTGCTGGTTCGTGCCAGGCTCTTCCTGCCGGCAATCGCGTTCAGGGCGCTGGACTTGCCGACATTGGAGCGGCCCGCAAAAGCCACTTCGCTGCCCTTATCCGGCGGAAACTGCGCCGGCCGGTTGGCGCTGATCACGAATTCGGCCTGGTTGAATGGAGACATTATGTCGTTCTATGGTGGACTGAAATAAAGGCTTTTAGTGTACAATGCTGCGCTTGCGACAACCCGTCTATTTTCCAGCGCGGGGGCCAAAAAGACGGGGGAGGCTGAGCACAATGTATCGCATGTTTATTATTGCCGTATTGTCGATGTTCAGCCAGAACATCGCTCTAGCCGAGGGATCGGTTGAAGCAGGCAAACAAAAATCCGCAGCCTGTGCCGCCTGCCACGGCGCGGACGGCAACAGCGTAAACCCGGCCTGGCCGCGGCTGGCCGGTCAGAATCAGAGATACCTGATCGAGCAACTGGAAGGCTTCAAGAATGGCGATCGCCAGGACCCGTTGATGACGCCGCTTGCGATGATACTGTCCGATCAGGACATGGCAGACCTGGCGGCCTTTTACGAGGCACAGGAATCCGGGCATGGCGAGGCCGACCTCGCACTGGTCCCTCTTGGTCAGAAAATCTACCGGGCAGGCGTCGTGGGGGAGGCCATTATTCCGGCCTGCTATGCGTGTCATGGACCGAATGGTCACGGCGTGGCGCCGGCCGGATATCCGGCGCTGGGCGGTCAGCATGCAGCCTATACCGAAGCCCAGCTCAGGGCCTTTCGTTCCGGCGCGCGCCGGACCGATCCAGACCAGCAAATGCGCAACGTAGCGGCCCGCCTGAGCGATGAGGAAATCATCGCCGTGGCTTCCTATTTGCAGGGATTGCATTGACCATCATTGCTATACACCAGACCACGGAACATAAATCATGAATCTGAAAACGCTACTGATTCTTTTTCTTTTCGCCCTCGGCAGCGCTTGTTCGGATAGCGCGGATCAGGCCTTGAGTACTGCCGTAGAAATCCCGGCGGAGCAAATTGCCGAAACCGATGCCACGGAAGCGGCGGACGCCACAGCGGAGATGGCGATCGAAGAAGAAGAGCAGGTAATCGCCGCGGGCGAATCCGATGACGCCGCCGAAGAAGAGCCCAAAGCCAGCGAGAAAATCGTCCTTGCCCAGGCGGACCCGGACCCATCGCAAGCGGCTCGCGAGTCCCGATTTATCGATGGCAAGCATTACACGTCGCTGATACCGGCGCAGCCGACTTCAAGCCCGCCCGAGAAGATCGAAGTCGCGGAAGTGTTTATGTTCAGCTGTCCGCATTGCTACAACTTCCAGCCGCATATTCAACAGTGGCTAAAAAACAAAGCCTCATACGTCGAATTCGTACGCATCCCGGCGACTTTCAACCCGCTGGCGCGCGAACACTCACGCGCTTATTACGCGGCGGTACAACTGGGTATAGCGGAACAAATCTCGATACCGTTTTTCCGCGAATTTCACAGCAACAGAAATCCGCTGAATACCCCGGATCGGCTCACCAAGTTCTTCTCCGGCTTCGGTATCAGCGAGCAAGATTTTCTCAAGGCGTTCAACTCCTTCGAAGTGGATTCGAAGGTACGCCAGGCAGACAAGCTGACCCGGCGTTACCAGATCAGCGGCGTGCCTGCGGTGGTCATCAACGGGAAGTATGTATCGGCCGCCGACAAGGTCGGCGGCTATGAAAACCTGATCGCGCTGATGGATGACCTGGCCGCGCAGGAAAATCGCGAGCGCAACTAATCGGCCGTTCTTGAGCAAGGAAACGCCCGCTGCCTTCAGCGGGCGTTTTTTGTTGCCTCTTTCAGCCTGACAAATATCCCGCACCAGCAGATAGCGCAGCTAGGTTTCGCCGGGGCCGTCCTCTTCGATGGGATAACCATCGCAAATGAAATCATCCTCACCCAGCGGCCGGCAGGCATCGGCCCAGCCAAATTGCCGCCAGTATTCGACCAGACCTGCCTCTTCCACCAGGTCTTTAAATTCCTGCAGTCGATGGACGCGCCCACAATCGCGAATCCATACATTAGGCCAGTACCAGTACGCCTCCGTTTCGTAAGCATCGAAAAAAATCGGCGTCAGATGCTCATTCCAGCAAGCTGAAGCATTAAACCGGTTTATCATCCACGGCTGTTCCTTGAGTAATTCACGCGCGGCGCCCAGTGACGCGTCAAGCTGCTCCGCATTCTCCGGCACCGTGAATACAAGCCGCATTTGCTCTTTGTAGGGCTGTAAATGCGGCGGTAGATTCTCGACGAAACATTCGACGTCTTTCTGGCAGGCGTACATCTTTTTCATCTGCGCCGCAAAATTCGGCCCTTCCCGGCCCAGTTCCGCGGCCCGTTCAAACATCCTGACCGCCTCGTCGATTGTCTCGGGCTCCATCAGCGCCAACGCGTAGCTTCTGACAGCGCGCACCGACAGCGGATTCATCAGATAGGTATTGCGTACCGCTTCGCGCGAATCTGATTTCCGCCCGGCATCCACCAGATGCCGATTGAGATGGTCATGGAGCATGAGCTTGTTGGGCTGCATCTCTACCGCCGCCGCAAGATTCTGGTAAGCATTGATCCAGCGATTCGGATGGTCGTACTGGTTGGGCAAAATAACCATCGCCTCACCCAGGTGTTCGCACAGGGCAAACGCCTGCCTGGCCTGTTCCTTCGACTTCCGGTCATTCTCCTGTTTTTCACTGCCATCCAGTGTTTCGTCATAGAAATTGATAAATAGATATGCCCAGGCCAAACCCGATCTCGCCTCGGCAAAATCCGGATCAGCTTCGATCAATTCCTGGTACAAGCTAACGGCGGTGTATAGCGTGTCCACATCCATCCCCCGCTTCTCGACGTGGTAACGAGCCGTGTAATATTTCTCCAGCACCGCCGGATCCGCCGGCATCTCGCAACGCTGCGCGATGGTCTCTTGCACCTTTTGTTGACCTGCAGAACCACCCAGTTCACGGGCGACAGCGCTGGCGATCAATTCCTGCGTCGCAAACAAACGATCCACGTCATCGCTGATCTGGCTGCTCCAGATCAGCTCGCCATTCTCATCCGCCAGCCGGGTATCGATACTCATCAAATCGCCATCCATGCGAATGCTGCCGGTCAGGATGTGCTTGACCTTGAGTCTTCGTGCAACCTGCGGCAGGTTCAGCCCATCGAGCAGCGCAGAAGTCGCGGACTCGAAGCCGATGACATCGAAGCGCCGGGAACGCATTAACAAGCTGTTGATCTCATAGGTCAATGCGCGAGAAATGGTGCGTGTCAATGCGCTGTCGCCTTCACCGGAAAACGGCAACACCACGATACTGGTACGGCTCAGCGTGCCCTCGGGCAGATTCCGCCAAGCATAAAGGCCTGCGCCCAATACGATCACAGCAAGCACGAGCAGGTCAACCGTCATCCGCCCGCGACCATGGCTGTGCCACGGATGCTCCAACAGCCACGCACCCCCGACGGTAACCGGGAACAAGGCTACTCCGGCAATAATCGTCCACCGGATCGGGTTATCGACGATACCGACATAGGGCAGGACCACATCGGCAAACTGCACCAGCAGCCAGAAAAAAACCACGTGGGCGACGGCCGCGCGGATGACATGACGGCGTTGCAACCGGTCCCACAGCGTTTTGATATTAGACATTCCTGCTCCTTATTTGTTTTTTCGGCCACGAGGCTGGTACCGATTCCAATATAGTTCAGGCTTTGCCAGTTTGCTCGACGCACAATACCAAATACAAAAGTGGCAGCCTATGGTTGGCAGTTTTTTCTTCTTCCGGCGTTATCGGAGACCATGGTAAGTTGCTCCTGCCATTCGGCATTTTCACTGGTCTGTGCCAGTTGCTGGTAAGAGCAGTACAGGTCGGCGGCAAACGGGTCCAACTCGAACGCCTGCCGTGCGAGATCGATCGCTGTCTCGATATCGCCGTTGTCGATGGCGATCCGGGCCAGCGATTTTCTGATCGAGGCTGCGTTCGGATACTGATCGAGCAATTCGGCATAGTCTGTATCCGGTCTTTCCAGTGTCCGTGTGAACTGCAGGCGGTACAGTTGAGTACCGGGATGGGACGAACATAAATAGGATGCGTCCTCCAGGTCTTTCATGACCAGTCGCTGCAGAACCGTCTTTTTGTTTGCCGGCGACAAGTTCAGTATGTGCCAACGCGATCTGGCTCTGAGCAGGTGCAGGAAACCATTTTCCTCTGTGCCGCCGATCAGCGCATCCAGTTCCGACACCATTAGCTCATATTCCTGCAAACCGTAGGTTTCCCGCCCGCCCAATCGTCCCCCTAGCGTTGCGATGGCTCTGACGGCATTTTCGTCGACCGGGTATGCGCAACCTCGAATCATTTCGCGAATTTACAGCAAGCGGGATTCATCGAGCCCAAGTGCCGGCCAGACCGCCGCCATGATCGAGTATTGCAAGGATTGCTGGTTTATCAATCGATCGCTAAATCTTTCACTCCAAAGGAGTTTCCCGTTTGCATCGAACAATTGGATGCTCGCTCGAAGATTCTTCCTCGACTGGTTGACCGTGCCGGCCAGCAGGTAATCCGCTTGTAAGAGTTTCGCCTTTTCTTTGACCGGCAACGCGGTCAGCGATGGATGCTGACTGCTCGAGAGTTCCAGCACCTGGATTTCCGGCAAGGTTGCCAGCAGCATGCGCAAACGCGACGCCAGGTGGTTCGCCAGATCGCCGGTGCCCGGCCGTGTATCCGTCGGTTCCAGGTTCAATACGGCTACCATCGGTCGCGTGAAAGATTTGGACCACTGCTGATGAGCCAGAAGCCCGGCCGCAAGTGTGACCATAAATAACATCGCGATATCACCGGCCACCGCAAGCCATGGCCGCCCATGCCATGGGTGTTCGAAGAACCAGGTCAGCGCCAGAGTAACCGGGAAAAAAATCAGGGCAAGCAGGATCATCCAGCGCACAAAGTCATTACTGACCATATCCGCCTGTGCCAGCAAGTCGGCAGCCTGCAGAATCAACCACACACCGGCCGCGTATAAAACGCCGGCGCGGATAACGCGGCGCTGGCTGAGTTGCTGTAAAAAATCAGTCAGACGAGACATAGCTGGTCGCGGTCTCTGGCAGCTCGGGTCAAAAAAAGGAACCCGGATGATATTGCCTAGCCAGCTGTCATCACCCTGACAATCAGCGTCAGCCACAGCGCGATCAGTACAAGACAGCCAAGCACGAATACGCGAAAGCGGTGAATCAACTTGTTGCTGGTCAGGTGTATATAGCTGTGGACATAACGTAGCCCCACATAGGCCCACGCCAGCGAGAGCGTCAAGACACCAGTCTGGCCAGTCTGCAGTATCAGCATTCCGGCTACGTAAAAAAGCACCGGCATTTCGTAAAGATTAATCGAATGGCGCGAGATCACCCGCAAATGCTCGGGTTCATCGTATCCGTCGTAAGTCTTGAAAAACCGTGGATTGATTTGCCCGCTTTTTGCAGCAGCAAAGCGTAAATAGGCCATACGAAAGACCACAAATATAGTTAGCGCAAACATCGCAAACATCGGGTAAATGATTTCCATACGCTGATCCCTTTTCTTCAAGCTGGATTGAATTGCTAACCGATTATTTCATCAGGATATCGAGCGGTCCACCCGACACCGGGCACGATGCCACGGCAACGTTGTTTTTGAAAGGCGCAAAGAACCCCGACACAAATTGAATCGATAATTGTGCATCGCAGTATCCGCCAAAAAAACAGCAAAACTGAACCCAACAAAAGCCAAAACAGCGTTTTCTGCTATGGTTATCGACAAATAACCAGAAAAAGAAGCTGGGAGAGAGCAAATGAAGCTGCTGAACCTAAGCAAATCCATTCGTGCGGCCTTGGCGATGTCGGCGGCTGCCACGTCGTTACTGGCGCAGAACACGGCGCTCGCCCAGGACGATGATGAAGACATCGCCGAGCAGGGTATGGTCGTCGTTACCGGCTCACGCATCCGCCGCGTGGATATCGAGGCGCCGCAACCGGTCACGGTGATCACCCGCGCCGACATCGAAGCAACCGGCGACATTTCGATCTCCGAAGTTCTTCGTGGCTCCAGCATAAACCAGATCGGCTCATTCAAGGAACGCTCGGGCAATTCCGCCCAGTCCCAGTCTACGGTCAATCTTCGCGGTCTCGGCCCGGGCAAAACGCTGGTGCTGCTGGACGGACGGCGGATGGCCGGGTCGCCAACTTTCGGCCAGGGCTCAGTCCAGAACCTCAACATTATCCCGATGGAAGCGGTCGAGCGCATTGAAGTCCTCAGGGACGGCGCATCTGCGGTTTATGGCTCGGACGCAGTCGGGGGCGTGGTTAACATTATTTTGCGCGACGACTTCGATGGCGTGCAGATCCGTGCCCGCGGCAGCCGCCCGAGCCAGGCCGGCGGCGATGAAGTCGCTTACTCGGTCACCGGTGGAGTCGGTTCCGGCAAGGGCCATATCCTGTTCAGCATGGAACATACCGAAAAAACGATCGTATTTGATCGCGACCGCGAGTTCACAAACCTGGGGCTCAGCTCGTTTGGCTTCCCCGGCTCGTTCCTGGTCAGCGACCCGGGTGGCTTTGGCTTCCTCGGCACCTTTGCCGACGCTCGCTGCCCGTCTGCGCTCGACACCAATGCGGAGTTTCCAAATTCGCGGATTGACGCACAAGAGTTTGTCTTCCCGTTCGGCACCTTTGTCCAGTCCAGATGCCGCTTCAATTACGCAGCGACCTCGGCAACCGAGGCATCGATCAAACGTGACAGTCTGTTTATCAACGCCAACTACCACGTTAACGAGGACATCGATTTTTTTGCCCGTGGCACTTATTCGAAAAACAACAGCTTCGGTGTGTACGCGCCCGCGCCAATCGTCGGTGGTTCGCCGTTCGCACCGACCATGAGCGCCGCCAACCCCAACAACCCGACGGCGCCCGGCGCAGTCGCCTTCAATCCCGCCCACCTGCCGGCGATTCCCTGCGAATTCCAGACCGACGGAATCACGCCCTGCAACGACTATTCGCAGTTTGATGCAAATGGCGATCGGATCGCCGATGCGGTCGGTCCATTCGACTTAACGATTTTTTATCGCAATATCCCGGGTGGCTTGCGCACCAGTAATGTCACCGATAATTTCTATGATTACCTGGTGGGCTTCACAGGCGCGTCCGATTGGTTCGGCGGTTCCGAGTGGACCGTCGGTCTGCAATACAGCAAGCAGACCAGCGATGACACCTCGGATGGCCAGTTGTTCCAGGATTCTCTGCAAAGCGCGATCGACGACGGCAGTTTCGACATTTTTGGCGTGAACGGCCCAACCAGCGCAGATGCCGCCGCTTCTTTCACGCACAATGCTTTCACCAACAGCGAGCATCGCTACGTTGGCTTCGACGCCTCACTAAGCTGGGACCTGTTTCAGACCAGGAATGGGCCCGCGCCAATCGTGGTCGGCGCCGAGTACCAGGACACGAAATACATCGAGGACTGGGATGCGCAGACCAATGCGGGCCGAGCTTTTGGCGGCGTGGGCCAAGTCCTCGACCTTGCCGCGGCACGCACGGTCAAATCGGTTTTCGTCGAGACGGAGATCCCGATCCTGGATAATCTGTCGATCAACCTGGCCGTTCGTTATGACGGTTACAATGATTTTGGCACCACCGTCAACCCGAAGGTATCCATCGGCTGGCGTCCGACCGACAGCTTGCTGATCAGGAGCAGTTGGGGGCAGGGCTTCCGTGCACCAACCTTTCGCCAGCTCTATGATCCCGAACTCCTTGGGGTTTCGCGTGCGCAGGATTCGACATTGTGCTTTAACGCCGGTGACACCGATGCCAACGGGATTCAGGATATCGATGAAGACATCGATAAATGGCCAGGAGGCCACCCGTGCAGCCGCATGGTTTTTGCCGGCATATCCGGCGGTAACCCGGATTTGAAGCCGGAGCTATCGGAGAATCTCAACGCAGGCATCGTCTGGAGCCCGAGCGACAGTTTGACGATGAGTTTCGATTACTACCGAATAGAGCTTGAGGACGAACCCCTGGGCGTTGGCCTGCAGTTCGTGTTCGACCGTGAACTGCGTGACAACATGGGTGGCCTGCAAGGCATCGATCTCGGCGCCCTCGCCATCGAGCGCGCGCCGAATGGTTCGGTACTATCGGCGAAGGCTCTCAATTTCAATGCCGGCAAAACCAGGACTGCCGGCTTCGACCTGATGGTCAATTACCAATTCTCGCTTGGCGCCGTTGGCGATTTCGGCGCCAAGTTCCAGGGCAGCAAGATGCATTACAATGATATCGACAGGGGCGATGGGCTGGGTCTGATACCGAAGCAATTCTTTTTCTTGCCGCCCTGGCGGGCCACCGTGTCACTGGACTGGTCGCTTGGCGATTTCAGCAGCGTGCTGGTCGGTAACGGCATGGCGGCCGCTCCTATCTTTTTCGATGGAGCGCCATTCGAATCGCGGATCGGTTCTTTCGTTACCTGGGATCTTCAATTCGGCTGGGATACGCCCGGGGACGGCAAGCTGACTATCGGGGCACGTAATATCTTCGACCGAGATCCACCGCTTGAGGAGATTTTTAGCTTTTACAGCAACCAGCTGCATGACATCTACGGTCGCGTTCCCTACATCCGCTACGAGAAAAACCTCTAGGCCGGTTCAGAAAAGGGATACAATCCGACGCGGGTTTTTCCCGCCGGGCCAACCGGCTCGGCCAAAAACGGAACTCGCCGAGGGCAATGAACGCATCCTCCTAGTTCAGGCAATCGGCCAGGAATTTCTCGGTTTCTGTCAGGAACTTGAGTCGGTTAACGTAAAGACTCAGGTGTTGTTGACACGCGCAGCCAGAAACTCGCCGCCAGGAGAAATTTCAAGATCGGTAAACATCGGCAATTCCGCAAAGTCCGCAGCTGTCGGTACGGCAAGAGTTGCGTTGCTTAGCAGGCTCAAAAAACCAATACCGATGATTAGTATCATCATCAACATGGATTTCTTCGCCATTGCAGGGTGCTTCATGTCCCGCCCCTGTGCCTAATTGGATGTCTGCACGATAACCACGATCTGACTGATTTTAGTCTAAGCAAACCATAGCAGATAGCGCTGCTAACCGGCGAATCGGCGATATAACCCGCGGTTTGGTGTAGCCTTCGATCTGAATAACCATAAAGAGGAAAGAGGTATGAACTTTCTCAGTAGCTTGTCTCCCCATGTACACTGGGGTCTGCGCCTGTCTCTGGCCGCGACCTTCCTTTATCATGGTTGGGGTAAATTTCCGATCGTGGAACCGATGATGGGCATGCCCGTCGCCGCCATCTGGATCCTGGCTCTTGGTGAAATCGCCGCAGGCGCGATGTTGATCGCAGGCGCGTTTGGCAAGGAGATGCTGACTCGGCTGGGCGCCCTGATCGTTATCGTCGTCATGATCGGCGCCATCGTGATGGTTCATGCCAAAAATGGCTTTAGTGTCATGAATGGCGGCATGGAGTTTCAACTTTTGATGCTGATGACAGCGCTTTATCTCGCCGCGAAGGGCAACGACGCCTAGAGAATGGGTCGGTTCGAGCCCATCGAAAGTCCATTCGCACCGGAGAAAGGTTTAACTATGTCTCCAGTATAAGGTGTAAACCATGTGACCGGAATGCACCGGGAAAAAGTGGCGCGCCCGACAGGATTCGAACCTGTGACCCCTGCCTTCGGAGGGCTGCGCAGGCGTTGAATCGCCGTACTAGCCCATGAACGTCAATGAACAACGAATGACGAAAATTTGTTGTTACTCAATCACTAGCCCTACACTCAGCGTTCTCCTGGATCTGCTGCAGTGCACGCAAGTGTTCTGCAATTGGACTTACTGAGGACTTACGAGGCGTGAAGGCAAAACTCTCCAGCCGGACTCTACAATCGCTGCAACCGTGCGATAAGCCGTTTGAGGTAGTCGATTCGGAGCTAAAAGGGTTCTTGCTGCGAGTCCAACCGTCCGGGGCAAAGACCTATTACTTCTCCTACCGGAACTCTCAGGGCAGACGCGGCCGTTATCGCATCGGCAATGGTGACGCGTTGAGCCCGGCCCAAGCCCGCGATCAAGCCGTGTTGCTCTCGGCGCGGGTAGTTGCCGGTGAAGATATACAGTCACAGAAGAAGCACGAGCGTCTATTGGCGGAACAAGCCAAGTCGCGAACCCTCGACGGTTTTTTGATCCACCAATACGAGCCATGGGTGACGAGTCAACGGAAGTCGGGTGCTGACACGGTGAAGCGTCTTCGAAGCAATTTTGCACACCTGATGCAGCGACCACTCGTGGATATCAATCTGTGGGTCATCGAGAAATGGCGCTCCGAAGAGCTGAAGCGTGGCAAAGCCAAGACCACGATCAACCGCGATATCACAACACTGAAAGCGTGTCTGTCGAAGGCTGTTGAGTGGGAATTACTGGATGCCAACCCGTTGCAGAAACTCAAGCCGATACGTACGGACGCTTTAACCCGCGCCCGCTATCTCAACGCAACAGAGGAAAGTGTATTGCGAAACGCTCTGATCGAGCGCGATCAGCGCCTGCGTAAGAATCGGGCGAGCGGCAATGCCTGGCGGCGCGCTCGGCACCACGAGGAGCTACCGGATCTTTCTTCAGTGGCATTCGCCGACTACTTGCAGCCGATGGTGCTTTTGAGCCTCAACACAGGACTTCGGCGCGGCGAGATTCTGCAACTCAGGTGGGCCGATGTCGACTTGCTGCGGCGAGAACTCATCGTTCGTGGCGACAATGCCAAGAGCGGCAAGACTCGACACATTCCACTCAACCACGAGGCGCTGACAACGTTGCAGCAATGGCGATCCGAATCAAGGTCAACCGAGTGGGTATTCGTCGGAAAAGACGGCAAACGCATGTGGGCGGTTAAGGCGTCCTGGAAGCGCGTGCTTCTCAGTGCGGCGATCGTTGATTTTCGCTGGCATGATCTCAGGCATCATTTTGCGAGTCGCCTGGTCATGAATGGCGTTGATCTCAATACGGTGCGCGAGTTGTTGGGCCACGCTGATCTAACGATGACCCTGCGGTACGCGCACCTGTCGCCCGAGCATAAAGCCGATGCGGTTGCTAGACTTTGTCGCTCCGATGAACATGAAGTAGAACTGCCCGCAGAAATTGCGGCACAACGCTAGGATCAGTCGAAATGGATAGACTACGTGACCTGTGTGAGCTGGCCCGGGATGTTAATGAAACACTTGAGTCCCTCATCCGCTTCGGCGCAAGCGGCGAGCTATCGATCTCTGTGATTGCTGATGACTGGGCGGTGCGATCGGGCGACGACACCGTGGACATCGTCAGAGGCCAGATGTTCTTGGCGCCTGAAGATCTGCTTCAGAGCTTGAACGCGCAGTGCACGCGAGTTTGTCAGGTCAGGCGGCCAAAGGACGACGCAATTCTCACGCTTGAGGTACCGGTGGAGGTCAACCGGGGCATTCATTTTGTCACCGCGGATGAGGCGGAGCGATTCTGTAGGGAGCACGCGCTTACGCTGAAATCAACTGGAGACACTCCGCCGTATCTGAACCCGAACCATGACTTCTACTCCGAAGAGTTGGCTATTGCGGTTAGGGCATGGGTGGCGCTCTTCGCGGACGGTAGCTTTGAGAAAGGATACAAAACTCCCAGGCAACACATCGAGTGCTGGTTGAGGGCTGGGAAATTCGACCTTGACGAAAACGCCGAGCAACGTATCGCTACGCTTGTCAATCCCAAGAAATCCAAGAAAGGTGGCACTCGAACCACATTGGCGGAATAATTTTACCCGCAAACTTCCCCAGAAAAAGCAAGCGCTTAGCGTAGTGCAATAGACAAGACGCCCAGGTCTTCCCAAACTGTTCCCCTTTCTTGTCGGGCACTCGTGTCCGATCCTACCGCTCGTAGTTCAACGTGCAACGAGAGGTATGAACGTGCAAGACAGGACATCATTGAACTCCTTGGGAAGATCACCCAGACATCGGCTGCTAACAGAGAAGCAGGCAGCACCGTATATCGGAATGTCGCGCTCTTTCTTGCGCCAGTCGCGTATGAACGGCAAGCGACAAAACCGAACCGCAGGGCCGCCGTTTCTCAAGATAGGTCGCAAGGTGCTTTATCTGGCCGACGACCTGGATGACTGGCTGTTGGAGCACCGTCGTGACGGCTAAGTGGGGCACAACCATCTTTATGCGGTCTGGCACGTGCATGGAGACCACACACTGGTCGACACACCGGCCAACACACCGCAGAACACATCCAACACACACACCGGAATTACTGGGATATACGCCTTATGGACAGTGAAACTCGAATGTGGGAACGCCTTTGGGTCATTTTGGCGGAAGATGACTGGGATCAGATCGTGTACGTCTACGGCGTTGATAGTTCGGGCCGGACGATAAAGCCCTTTCTTGCAAAGTGGGCGTTGCATGCGGAGCTGCTTGAAAGTATTCGTAACGAATTTGGTGCAGGCCTGTACCACCTGATGATCCGGCAAGGCAAAACCATGCGGTTTACCGGGACCATTGGGCTCGGCCCTCGGGCCGGGGAACCATGGCCGGACGATTGGTCGGGTTAGACGGCGTATTCGTGATATCGGGTAATAGCCGGGTTGATCCAAGAGACCAACGCACAGGAATTAGTCGAACGTCTGCTTTCACCAAAAGCGGTCGTTCAAAGTGCTAGATATCCTAGGGTCCGACCGGCTGCTTTCGGCCAAGAGCGGTCATTCAATTGATCCGAAGAGCAACTCAGCGACGCGCTCAAAACGGCCAATAGCAGACATTGTGGTTGTCGCCCCGGAGCACTGCCTCCCGAAGACGGGATGCATTCCAGAGCCCTTTATCTATGCGGTGTTCGAACCGCTTGCAACACACTTTTGATACCTGAGAGCCCATAGAGGCCCACAGATGCACACCAGAACTCGTCAGTTATCGGCCAAGGTCCGTTTCGCGAGATGCTACTTACGAGCGACTTTCTATTGGCCGCAGCGTTCGGCAAAAAGCGGAAATTCAATCTTGGGCTAACGGCAGTTTATGTTTGGCATATACCCGGCCTATGAAGATACTGGACTACAAAGTTCCGGTTTGGCTTGCCCTTGTTGGAGTAGTGATTGTCAGTGCGCTAGGCGATGGTTGGATCATTGACTCGCTATCGCTGCGGCAGCTTGCTCAGTGCGCTCTGCCGAGTTGTCGCAGCTTCGTTCGGCGCTGCCCGACACGCAGCAGCGGCAACCAATGGCGGCGCGCCACGACCGTTTGGCTGAGCGATCGCCAACGGGAAGCTGTATAGTCAGATCTTTGATGAGGCGAGAGTTTTTCGCGAATCAGGCGCCTCGCCGTACCGCGCCGCTGGAGTTAGAGCGATCTAACTAAAATGGGTCGACGGCCGCACAGCGCCTCCAGTCTTGTGCTGGCCACCAAGGGCCTCAATGGGGAAAGAATAATGAGTCAGCCAAAAAATTTGATCGAACAGTTGCTGAGCGCGGCGGGCGTCTCCGACGGGTCCGGTCGACGAGGCGGCAGTACGGGCCGGCCCGGCGGTCCCGGAGCGAGGCAGATCGCCATCATCGTCGGACTCGCTTTTCTGGCTTGGGCCGCGTTTAGTTCGTTTTACACGGTGCAGCCGGAGGAGAGAGCCGTTGTCAAGCGCTTCGGCCGCGTCATCGGTATTACTGATCCGGGGCTGCATTTCAAGCTGCCTTTTGGCCTCGACAGGGTGCAGCTCGTGG
>JACZVC010000021.1 GCA_022572885.1 Pseudomonadota bacterium
AGACCACCCAAAAACCACGAAATCGAAGGTCCGCTAACGGCCACAAGCGGCCATCCCCGGCCTCAGCCCTTTCCATGCGATTGTTCTTGGAGCCTCATAGACGGGAACTTCAGGTACGTTAGGGCGCGCCATAGCCACTCCATCGGTCCAAAGCGAAATCGCTTTGTCCACCAAACACAAAACACGATCTGAATCGCAAAAAACAAAACGGCATATCCCGTGACCGCCGCCGGTCCCAGCCAGAAGGCGTTGCCAAAGGCGAAGCCATAGAACAGCGCGCCGAACATGAAGGACCCAGATAGATAAACCGTTAACGCCATTCGTCCAGCAGCCCCGAGCGGGGCCAAAAATTGTTTCCCGCGATGGTGCTGAGCCAAAAGTGTAATGCCAGCCGCATAGCCAAGGGCTAGAACAGTGGAGCCATAGACAAATATGACATCGCCAAACAACTGCGGCACGATTGCAGCCTGCTGCTCACCGAACACCTCATAGCCTGTGGTTGCATTGAGAATCCGTTCCGCGCCCATACAGACAAGCCCAATCGGGAGGCCCCACCAGAACACCTGTCGAATAAGCTGCAAGTGTTTTGGAATGTCGTGGAATATTCGCCGCCGGCCCACATAGAGCCCAAGGAGAAACATCGCAAACCTCGCAAGACTCGACTCCGGACCTAACGGTCGGGTGAATGGATTTTCTATATAGGCATTGTCTGCCATGACCTCACGTATGGAGCCGACCGAATAAACGTGTGTTTGGCGATATTCATCCATCTCAACCGTGGCGGCTTCGAGACGGTCTGCATAGTCGGCGGTTGGTGCGGTCGGTGTTGGCTCCAGGAGCGATGTTGCAGCCCGCCCAATCGGGAATACGGCCAGCAGACAAACAGACAGGACCAATAGCAGCCTTGGCGGAACGTTCCTGAAGATCACGAGAACGAGTCCTAATTCCGCGTACTGCATCAGGATATCCCCGTCGTAGATCAACACGTGCGTGGCTCCAATGACAAAGAGGATAATCAACCTCCTGAGGTAGACCGGCGCAAACTTCGATCCACGCTCTTCAGCCTGAATCAATTGGAGTGCAAAACCGAAGCCGAACAAAAAAGAGAACAGACGCCAGGATTTTGTCTCGAAAAAGAACCGCTTCACCGACGAGGCGAACTCGTCAATAGGTTCGTTCCAGAAAAGC
This sequence comes from Pseudomonadota bacterium, assembly GCA_022572885.1. Classification (NCBI taxonomy): domain Bacteria; kingdom Pseudomonadati; phylum Pseudomonadota; species Pseudomonadota bacterium. The sequence goes on from JACZVC010000021.1 coordinate 1,189, forward strand.
CCGCCACTACCGAAATTGAACATGTTTACGAGGAGCACACCGAAGAGGGCAAAGCCCCGTACCATGTCGACGGCCTCAATACGCCGCCGTGGATCGACTGGGGCCGGACTACGAGCTACTGTCTCGTTGGTGGAACTCATCGCCAATTCCTCAAGTCGATCTGGGACTTTCCGTCCCCGTCTTTAGGCGGGTTTGGCTTTATCGGTGTTGATAGTGACCTAAGTTTAGTAGCTGGATGGTACATCGGTAGCCGGTCACTAATGTCGGCTTTGGGTCGTTAGCGGCCCTTCGTGGCAATATTAGCTGAATGTCCGCTTCTGGGGGTAAAGCGGACGTTCAATTTGAGCAAAGGCCGATTTTTGACAGTCCGGTTTCGGCCAATAGCGGTCGTTCAACTATGGAGTAGCGACCGACAGTTGTGGATGATCGCCGCAGGGGTGTATGGCTTCATTCTGTGCAAGACTGTCCGGTCCCAACCTCATTCGGGGGAAGTACCACCGTGACGGGAGTACTCCGCAGAATTTTCGTAAAACCGTTGACGGTGACGGTGACCGTAACCCACACCGTAGTCGTTTTGTTGGGGTCACACCCAGGTAAGCGCAACGCGCCACTCGTTCTACCCTGCCGATTTTGCTTCACGGTGATAGTAAGGTCACAGTCGCCGCCTTCGCATAAAGGGAAATCGACAGGATCATCAACACACCCTATGTCTTCGATGCGGCATTCAGCGCAGTCATAATTTCCAAAGATATCGTATGTGCCGGGATCAACGTCCTTTAGCTGGAGCTTGAAATGGACATGAATGAACTCTGGGTCCCAGAGGACATTCCCGGACCAGCTGACATGGCCGAACGATGCGCCGGTGTCTGTGGCCCCACCGCATATGAGAACATCCGTAGCATTAATTTCGAACAGGAAGGCCTTGCCTCCTCCACTAGGGGCAGGGTCCGCGACGCAGTGTTTATGGTCTTTGTTCTTGTGGCCAATGCATTCGTGGGCCGCGGCGGGAACAGAAAAGCCTAAAAAGGCCAGCGTAGCCAATATGGCTAAAAATCGAGTTTTCATTAAATTGCCTCCTGTGACCTATTCGGTCGATGCAGTATCGGCAGCCCGGTGATCTTGGGTCCTTCGAGAGGTCTTCCATGGCTTCTCGGAGGAAGCGAGAACCCGTGGCTTTCCGTGCCACGCTTTATATTGGACAGCTTCCTTCATACGCTCATCGCCCAGAAAAATGCTTTGGAAAACCTGAAGTTTTTCCGAAGACTGCGCGTCAATCGGTTAAATTAAAGACTTAGGTCGATGTGCCTCAGCTATACTTCGTAGCTTAGTCAAACGGAACTGGGGGCCGCCATGCCTGACGGGGACGCCAACAAAGATTTTCGACTTGGAACCTGGCTGGTTCAGCCAAGCCTCAATCGTCTGTCTGACGGCGATCAGGTCGTCACAATTGAGCCCCGGGTGATGGATACGCTGGTCTGCCTGGCCAGTCGACGCGGAAAAATCCTGAGCGCCAATGAATTGCTGGACACCGTCTGGCAGGGACGCGCGCACACGGACGATACAATTTATCAGGCTGTCGTCCACCTGCGCAAAGCGCTGGGCGACGATGTCCACCAGCCACGCTATATCGAAACCATCCCAAAAAAAGGCTACCGACTGCTGGCTCCGGTCGTATTCCCCGAGGATGACGAGACCGGTAAGAGGACGGTGGCACCGCCGCGCCTGGTTCTTATATCTGCAATCGGAATCGCTGCTTTGCTCACTGGGGGCACCTACTTGCTGTGGCATCAGCAAGAAGTGACGGTTTCACAACCACATGCCGCGCCCCAGCAAACCCACCTCAAATCCATCGCGGTCCTGCCCTTCGTCGATATGAGCGACGATCGGAGCCAAGCATATCTTGGCGAAGGTATCGCGGAGGAACTGTTACATACGCTTTCGAATCTTCCCAATATCCGGGTCGCGGCACGGACGTCATCGTTTAGTTTCAAGGACAAGGACGAGGATATTCAGACGATTGGTAAAAAACTCAATGTAGACACCATACTCGAGGGCAGTGTTCGCACATCAGGCAACCGATTACGCGTTACGGCACAGCTGGTGGACGTAGCCGATGGCTATCATCTTTGGTCCGAGACCTATGAGCGGGATTTTGATGACGTGTTTGCAATACAGGAGGACATCGCGCACGCAATTTCTGACGCACTAAATATTGATATCAGCGTAGACCGTGCATCTAAACAAGTAATTACAACCAACGCCGAGGCCTACAAACGCTATATGCTCGGACGCCATCATTGGGCTAAGCGCACCGAGACATCATTTAATCGGGCGATTGATTATTTCCAGCAAGCGATTGACCTGGACCCCAGCTATGCATTGGCCTATACCGGCATGGCCGATACGTACATGGGGCTGGGAAGCTACGGGACACTGTCCTATGAAGAAATGTTGGCGAAAGCAGAGCCGGCTATTCAAAAAGCTCTTGAGCTGGGCCCAAACCTTGCCGAAGCCTACGTTTCTTTGGGCATGATGCGACAAATGGAATCCGACCATTTATTGGGCACCGGACAAGTAAGAAAAGTTGACATGGATTCTTCTGCCGCCGAAGCAGCATTTCGACGGGCCATCGAGTTGAATCCCAATCACGCAATGGCCCATGTCCGCTATGGACAGAGTCTCACCACTCAGGATCGCAAGCAGGAACGGCTGCTCATACAACAGCACGCGCTGGCGTTGGACCCATTATCGCCCTTCAACTATATCGCGGTGGCCTCGTCCCTGGGGGGACTGAAGCGCTTCCCGGAAAAAGAATTCCATCTCAAGAAAGCGATCGAGATCGATCCGGAATTCTGGTTACCGTATTCGATTCTCGCACAAGATTATTGGCTGTCCGGACAGTTAGACGAATCGGTCCGCTGGTGGAAGAGAAAGATCGATATATTATCCAACGACCCCCGGCACCAAGCAGAAGTTATCAACACGGTTAATCGCGTCTACCTTGATTTGGGCGACTACGAGGCGGCGGAAGAGTGGCTCAACCGTGCGGTGGAACGGAATCCCGATGGATGGTCGGTTATCAACTCACAGGCCCACCTGTCTCTCGCGCTTGGACAATACGCGGAAACCCACAAGCTCGTGGACAAAATGCTACAGGTCGATAACCCTCGCCGCCCCCGCGCAACCACGTTATGCCTTGTTGCCTTGTATGAAATGGTGACAGGTAATGACGAGTACGCACAGCAGCTCTATGAACAAGCCGAAGCGGCGTCAACGGCCGGCTGGGCCAGGCACCGGAACGACTTGTACTATGGGCAATTCTTGGACTTTGGATACGTTCCTGCCGTTAACCTCGCCCACCTCTATTACAAGTCAGGCGATGCCGATCGCGGCGACACCGTATTGGGACACGCGAGGGTCTATATTCAATCACAGCGAGAATCTGACGTTGACACGCCGGGACTCGACTATGTTGAGGCCGGGGCGCACGCCGTAAGCGGAGACACAGAGGAAGCTATAAGGTTTCTTCGCAAGGCCGTTGACGGTGGCTGGAGTAAACACTGGTTCGCCGAGCGCGATCCCAACTTGGTTTCGCTGTACGACGATTCGGAATTCAAGCAAATCCTCGCCGACTTGAAGGCCCGTGTCTCAGAGATGCGCGAGCGGCTGCGGTTGGCCGAGGCCGAGGAAAAACAACGGCTTTTTTCGGCAACTGAAGAATAAACTCCACCGGTAGTACAGCCTCGCAGGGATGCGCGAACGCAGTAAGGTCCTGACCTCGAATTGACCGTAAAATAATGGGTTCCAACGGGGATCACTATGTCCGCTTTGGGTCGTTAGCGGCCCCTCACAACTCTACCTCCCAACGGCCGCTTTGGGTTGCGGTTTCAACCGGTCGATGCAACATCTAATCTCTAACTATAGAGAGGCGGATGTTGTAGATGAAGTACAGACCGTACGATTTACTACAGCGAATCGCAGCCACATGTCACGCTATCCGTCTTCGGTCGGCTCGGTCTCTGCGGCAGGTTCCAGTGCCTCCGTGTCGTCGCCTTGCACCGGTTCTCCATCCTGCCGCGGATCATCAACCTGCTCGGGTTCGGTTTTCGAACCCGCATCATCGGCCTGTCCGCAGGTCCAACCCCATCCCCGGAGTTTGGCGATCAGCTCCTCGGTCTTCCTTTCGCAATAGCCGGTTTCGTTCAGGGCGCGCCAAAGCACCTGCTGTTCGCCTGGCGCCTCGGTATCCTTGTAATAATGCACCTCACAGGGAACGGTCACACCCGCTTCGTAGAAGATTTCGACACGCCTTTGCAGATCTCCATAAGTACATTGGTAGGCTTGGGGGCTTTGTCCGAGGGACAGGCCTGGTAGCATTGCCGCGAACAAGACGGCCAGGATTTTATTGCTCATGTCGGTCACCTGCATCGATTAACAACAGATTCCCAAGTGTATCAAAGTGGATGCCTTTCCGAGGCCTGATTTACGGTCGCATCGTGATTTTGTTTCCCGGACGGTCTGCACTCTTTGCTGGAAATGTCCGGTCGGGGTTGACCTCATCTTAGCCTGAAGGATCGACTTCGGGCTAAGATGAGGCCAGATTCTATTCCATGCGAATCGGAGGCTGTGCCTTTTTGATCTCGGCACGTTTTTCAATGCGACGGGCACCTTTGTTCATCTGGCTGGGGGTTACTCTTCACCTGGTCTTCTTCGTCCTGATGCTGATGGGCGTGGAACCCTTTCTGCACTTCTTTTACCTGTTCGCGTGGTGGACCTTCATTCCGGTCATCGGGGTCATCAATGCCCGGCGCGGCGGCAATTCCCTGATTGTTGGCACGAGCCAGCAACTGGCGTGGGTGACCGGCTTTTCCGTGATCGTGTGGCTGTTCTTCGAAACCTGGAATTTCTGGCTGCACAATTGGTTATACGTTGGCGTGATAGAACTGACCTGGTTGCGCTGGCTGGCTTACGCGGTCTCCTTCGCCACCGTGCTGCCGGCGATCCTCGAGGTGGACACGCTACTCGGCAACCTGGGGCTCGTCCGGCGTGTTTCCGGACCGGTGATCCGGGTTTCCCCGCGGTTGCTGAACGGCTGTGTGATAGCCGGGCTGCTGATGTTGACACTGGTCGTACTGCTGCCGCAGTACTTTTTCCCACTCTTGTGGGTGGGGATCGTTTTCATCCTCGACCCGCTGGTTTACCGGCGCGACCGTGTCGCTTCGCTGCTGGGCCAGGCAGCCAAAGGTTCCTATGCGCGCATGCTGCGGCTCATGCTGGCGGGGCTGCTGTGCGGAGTGTTGTGGGAATTCTGGAACTACTGGTCGGGCGCGAAGTGGATTTACGCGATACCGCTGTTCGATTTCTGGAAAGTGTTCGAGATGCCGTTGGCCGGCTTCCTTGGCTTCATGCCTTTTGCGCTGGAGTGCTATCTCTTCTGGCAGCTTCTGCGTCTCGCCAGGGAGACTCATGCCGCGACGGATTGGCGAATCCTGTCGATCATCGCTGCCCTGGCCGCGATTTACTGCGCGCTCGTTTTCAGCGGTATCGACAACATCACCGTGATCCGGACTTAACCGACTTGTAGCGCTTTTTGCAGGCGCGAAGGCCAGTACACGCGTCGAGTCTGGATCGACCCGGCTATTCGTCAGTTTCCGCTGGCTCCGTGGTTTTTTCTTCGTCGCCTTGCCGCAATAAATTCTCGCGCATTTTTCTGCGTTCCTCGGGATTCATTCCTCGCAAACGCTCGCGCATCTGCTGACGTCGCTCGGGTGTCATTTGCTCCATGCGCTCGCGCTTGGCGCGCTGCCGTTGCTTCACCCGTTCACGTTGCTGTGGCGACATCTGGTCCGTTCGCTGGCGCATCCGTTCATGTTGCCGGCGCATTCGCTCGCGTTTCTCCGGCGCCATCCGTTGCATATGTTGCCTCATCTGCCGACGCTGTTCCGGCGAACTTCTTTGCATTCGGTGTCGTAAAGCGTCCCGTTCCGCAGGTCGCATATTCTTGAATCGCTGTAAATTACGCCGGGCACGCTGCCGCTCAACTGGCGCCATATCTCGCCACTTCCGGAAGCGCTCTTTTGAATTTTCCCGCTGCTCGGGCGTTAACCGGGACCATCGCTTCGACCCGTCGTACAAGCGCCGACGGCGCTCCGACGGCAGCGAATCCCACTCGCCTTCAAAGCGCTGCAACAATTCCTGCTGTTCCGGCGCCAGCTCATCCCAGCGGCGGGGATCGTCCTGATCGGCAAGCGCCGTCTGCGGACAGACCAGGGCCAGCAACGCCGTCAGAAAGAGCCCCTTGCTAAACCCGCCCATTCGCCTGCGCACGTTCATCCATCAATCCCCCCGTCGTCTCACCCGGTTCGCTATCCAGCTCATCGAGCAAGAGCTCTTCTTCAAGTTCGGCCCATTCCAGGAATTCCAGGTCCCGGTAAAACTCGATACTTTCCTCCGCCACCATCAAGTCCATGCTCTCGAGCAATTCCATATCAGGCACTTCCGGCTGCGGCCAACGGTACCAGGCCAGCGCGACGACGACGCTGGCCGCTAACGCTGCTACAGCCAGCCAGGGCCTTTGATTTCCATGGGGCATCTCGAGCATCGCTTTTTCACGGGCCTGCACTAATCGGGACGTTGTTGCTTCGTCCAGCAGCTCGTCCTTGCTACGCAGCGCGGCGCGGGCTTTCTGCACGAATCTGTCTACTTTGTTTTCGGCGTCGTTCACCATGCCTCTCCAAGTTCTTCACGCAGCGTTTTCAGCGCCCGGAAGTAATGCGTTTTAACGCTACCGGCGCTGCAGCCCATCGCGGTCGCCGTCTGCTCGGTACTGAGATCTTCCAGCATGCGCAGCAGGAATGCCTGGCGTTGACGTTCCGGCAACCGCCCTATAGCCGCGTCCAGCATGCCCAGCGCCTCGTCTGCGCCAGCCCGGTTTTCCGGGCCTGGCTCCGCAGGGTCAGGCGCGGCTGCAACGGGATCCAGTCGCTGCGAGTCGTCCGCGCCCGGGTAAAGGCTCATCACCGTCCCCCGCACAGCCTGCCTGCGATACCAGTCCGTGATTCCATTATCGAGAATCCGGTAGAACAGCGGCGGCCATTCGGCCGCTGTTTTGTCCGCATAGGATCTGACCAGTTTCAGCATGGCGTCCTGCACCAGGTCCAGCGCATCGTCCGCATTCCCCGTCGAATAGCGCGCGATCCGGAAAGCCCGGCGCTCTACATCCTGCAAAAAAGACTCCATTCGCCGTCGTTGGTCCAGCTTGCCATCTCCTGAATTTACCGGGCCGGTCCCTGGCCTCCGCCACCATCCGGCAAAAGCCGTCTTTCCATTAACAGTAACGCATCCTAAGTGCTTCGGTTGACAATACGGGAGCCCCATCCAACCATAGGCCTGCGTCTGATACGGTCATACGATAGCAATACCACAAAACAACGTGCCACCTTCCTCCAATCAATCTGTCAAAGCGATGCCGGGTAACAGGCCAGTGATTTTACGAGTTGCCGTTAATGTGCCGCTAAACCGGTACTTCGATTACCTGTGCCCGGAAGGATACCCGCCGGATCGACTGCTGCCCGGCATGCGCCTCAAAGTTCCGTTCGGACGCGGCAAGACCATCGGTGTGCTGCTTGAAACTACTCGCACCAGCGAATTGCCGCTATCGCGTCTGAAACGGGCGATCGCCGTAATCGATGACGAGCCGGTTTTTGACGGGGTGTTGATGAAATTGCTGAGCTGGTCGGCGGACTATTTTCATCACCCGCCCGGGGAAGTCTTCGCGACGGCGCTGCCGGCGCTGTTGCGGGGCAGCCGGCCACTGCCATCGGCGCCCGTACACTGGCGTCCGACCGGCATGGGGCAGGCTGCGGAACCGCTCGCACGTGCGTCGCGCCAGCAGGCCCTGCTGGAACTGCTGCGCGACCACGGATCTTTGTCAGAATCCGAGTTACCGGCACTGTTCAAGGGCTGGCGCCCGAGCATGAGGGCTTTGCACGAAAAGGGGCTCGTGGAGCATCGGGAAATCGAGCACAGCGCGCCCCTTCCTTGCGGGGAACCCGCCGACGATATTTCGCTGACCGGGCCGCAACAAAAAGCGGTCGCTGAGATCGGCGCACACGATGGCCGCTTCGCGACTACCTTGCTTTTTGGCGTCACTGGCAGCGGCAAGACAGAGGTCTATCTGTCGCTGATCCGCCGCCTGTTGGCCAAGGGCCAGCAGGCGATGGTGCTGGTTCCGGAGATCGGCCTGACGCCGCAGCTCATTCAACGCTTTCACGAACGCCTGCCCGGGAAACTCGCGGTGCTGCACTCAGGACTGCCCGATGGCCAGCGACTGGAAGCGTGGCGCATGGCCCGTAGCGGTGAGGCGGCCATCGTCCTCGGCACCCGCTCGGCGGTATTCACGCCGATGTCGCGGCCGGGTTTGATCATCGTCGATGAAGAACACGATAGTTCCTTCAAGCAACAGGACGGCTTTCGCTACTCCGCGCGCGATCTGGCCATCGTCAGGGCCAGGCTGCATGGGATACCCGTCGTGCTGGGATCGGCGACCCCGTCGCTGGAGTCTTTTCACAATGCGCAGACCGGTCGTTACCACCTTTGCGAGTTGCCGGAGCGTCCTGGCAATGTTGCACAACCGGGCATGCGCATCGTCGACCTGGGCGCACATCGCGCCGACCATGGGCTGGCAACACCGAGCCTGATGACGATGCACGCGCATCTCGACCAAGGCGGCCAGGTGCTTTTATTTTTGAACCGGCGGGGCTTTGCACCGGCCTTGTTTTGCACGGAGTGCGGTTGGGTAGCCGGTTGCGGCCGCTGTGACGCGCGTATGACCGTCCACGCCGCAAACGGTCAGTTGCGTTGCCATCATTGCGATCAACGCTGCGCTATTCCGGATCGCTGTCCGCAATGCCGGGAGCAACTGATCCCGGTTGGCCAGGGAACACAGCGAGTCGAGGATTTCCTGCGCAAACAATTCCCGGGTGTCGGCGTTACCCGAATCGATCGCGACAGCACGCGCAGAAAAGGCAGCCTGACGGACAAACTGGATGAAATCAGGTCGGGTCGCTCGCGCATCCTGATTGGCACCCAGATGCTGGCCAAGGGGCATGATTTTCCGGATATCAGCCTGGTCATCATCATGGATGCAGACCAAGGCCTGTTCGGAACCGATTTCCGCTCCAGTGAAAAACTCGCCCAGACCGTGACCCAGGTTGCGGGCCGCGCCGGCAGGGCTCAGCGACCGGGCGAAGTGCTGATTCAGACGCGCTTTGCGGATCATCCATTGTTGATCGACCTGATCCGGGACGGCTATGCGGCTTTTGCCCGCGACGCACTGGCCGAACGGCGCGAGGCCGGTTGGCCCCCCTATTCACACCTGGCCCTGTTGCGCGCCGAGTCACCGAGCCAGGACGATGCGAGAATATTTCTGGAAGCGGCAAGGCGCGAGGCGGAAAAATTCTGCGATGGCGAGACCTGCCTGCTGGGTCCGGCGCCCGCGCCAATGGAGAAAAGGGCGGGCCATTTTCGTGCGCAATTGCTACTACAGGCTAGCAAGCGCAGCAGCCTTCGTAACTTACTGGGGCCATGGATAGCAAAACTGGAAAATCTGCCGCAACGGCGCAAGGTTCGCTGGTCGCTGGATGTCGACCCGGTGGATATGTTCTGAGCGGCCACCGGCCTCCTTTGGTTTATTTTTCCCGGCAAGACGTTAGACTTGCTTCCTGATTGTCAGGACCTCTGGCCCGCCCCGTGAAAAATCGAATTCAGTCTTTGTTTGTACAGGCTTTGCAACAATTGCCTGCGGAAACCCTTGAAAAAACCGGTCAGTTGACAGTCCCGGAGATCGAACGAACCCGCGATCCCGCGCATGGTGATTTTGCCTGTAACCTGGCGATGAAACTGGCCAAGCCTTGCCGGTTGAACCCACGCGACCTTGCGGCGCAATTGATCGCGGCATTGCCGGACTCTCCGCTGATCGACAAGGCCGAAATCGCCGGCCCCGGGTTCATCAATATTTATCTCTCGGCAAACGCTTATCATCAGCAGCTTCGCGACATCGTCGAGTCGGGCGATACCTACGGACGCCAGCCGTCAAGCGGCAAGAAGATCATCGTCGAATTTATTTCCGCGAACCCGACCGGACCGTTGCATGTTGGCCATGGCAGGCACGCAGCATACGGGGCCAGCCTGTCCAATCTGTTGGCGGCCGCCGGCAACGAGGTTTTCCGGGAATATTACGTCAATGATGCCGGCCGGCAGATGGCCATACTTGCCACCAGCGTCTGGCTTCGTTACCTGGAGTCTCATGGTGCGGTTTTTGGGTTTCCGCAAAACGCGTATAAAGGTGACTACATTGCGCGTATCGCCGATGACATGAAGTCAGAGTACGCGGACAAGTTTGTCTTGGATACGGCTGCCTTGTTCGCCGATATGCCCGCGGACGGTCCCGATGGCGACAAGGACCAGTTTATCGATGCGTTGATCGAGCGGGCGCGAGAGAAACTTGGTGAGCAAGGCTTCGGACAGGTACTCGATTTCGGGCTGAAAAAAATACTCGACGATATCCGTGATGACCTGGAGGAATTCGGCGTCCACATCGATCGTTGGTACGCCGAACGTGACCTGCACAGCGGCGGAACGATCGATCAAGCGTTAAAGCTGTTAAAGGCCAACGATCATGTTTACGAAGAAGGCGGTGCGATCTGGTTTCGCGCCACCGACTTTGGCGATGAGAAAGACCGGGTCGTGGTCAGGGAGAATGGCCAGAAAACTTATTTTGCCTCCGATATCGCCTACCATCTGGAAAAACGCCAGCGCGGGTTCGACCTCCTGCTTGACGTACTCGGAGCCGACCATCACGGCTACATCGCCAGGGTCCGTGCGGGATTGGAAGCGATGGGCCAGCCCGGCGAATCGCTGGAGGTCAGGCTGATGCAATTTGTTGCACTTTTCCGGGGGGGCCGGAAAGTGCAAATGTCCACCCGCTCGGGTGAGTTCGTGACCTTGCGTGAGCTGCGCAGGGAAGTCGGTAATGACGCGGCCAGGTTTTTTTATGTTTTGAGGTCGCATGACCAGCATCTGGATTTCGATCTGGAACTGGCCAAATCGCACTCCAGCGACAATCCTGTCTATTACATTCAATACGCCCACGCGAGGATCTGCAGCGTGTTGCAGCAATTGAACGACAAAGGTTTCGACTGGCAGGCAGAGCGGGCCTGGGATCACCTGGAAAGGCTGAACGAGCAGCACGAGAAGGCATTGCTCGTCAGCTTGAGCCGGTATCCCGAAGTCATAGCATTGGCCGCCCAAAACCGCGCGCCGCACACACTGGCGCATTATCTGCGGGACCTGGCCAACGATTTCCATACCTACTATAACGCGCACACTTTCTTGGTCGAAGATCAGGATCTGCGCGACGCGCGTATTGCCTTGATCGTCGCGGTACGGCAGGTTATTGCCAACGGGCTCGCAATACTGGGCGTTTCCGCCCCGGAGAGCATGTAAACAATGACAAGGGACTACAAGCGCCGTCCCAGCCGGCGCAAAAAAAAGAGCGTACAACCGCCTGGGTGGATCTGGATGCTGTTTGGGCTGGGCGTGGGTTTGTCCGTCGCAATATGGGTTTACCTGTACGACCGGCAGGTGAAGCCGCCCACGCCGCAACCGGCGGCGAGCACGCAGCAGGAACCGGCGCCCGCGAAAGCAGGACAGGGATCGAGCAACCAGCCAAAAAGGTTTTCCTTCTACGAAGTGCTGCCAAAGTTTGAAGTCGTCATTCCTGAAACGGAGTCATCGGCACGAGCAGATACGCACCCTGTTCCAATCACCGAGCCAGGTCAATACGTGTTACAGGCCGGTTCATTCAAGAACTTCGCGGATGCCGATCGCATGCAGGCGACACTGGCAATGCTGGGTCTGGAATCCCGCGTGCAGAAAGTCAGTATCGATCACGATACCTGGCACCGAGTTCGTCTCGGGCCATACAGCGACCTCGATATTCTGAACAGGAACCGGGAACTCCTGCGCCGAAACCAGATAGAAGTGATCCGGATTCGTGTTGGCGATTAGGCGGCGATGGCCGGGCAGGCTGCTGGCCTGCGCGGCGCTGCTGTGCACCGCATTGCCGGTCCCGGCCGGCGTTGGTTGTCCCGGCTCGGAATTAAAAGCCGAGCCGCTGCTTGTTATCGCCGTCGGCGATATCATGCTGGGCACCGATTTCCCGCTGAACCACTTGCCGGACGATGACGGCGTTTCTTTCTTCGAGGGGGTCAGCGAAATACTCCAGTCGGGGGATATTACTTTTGGCAATCTCGAGCAGATCCTGATGGATGGCGGAGAGCCGGCAAAAACCTGCACTGATCCGAGCGTTTGCTATTTGTTCCGAAGCCCGGCCCGCTATGCCGCACATTTGCGCAACGCCGGCTTCGATGTCATGAGCCTGGCCAACAACCATGCGCGTGATTTTGGCGAAGAGGGCCGCGATGCAAGTATGGCGGCGCTCGACAAGGCGGGGATTCTTCACTCGGGGCGCGAGGACAGTTTTGCCAGCTGGCAGGTCAACGGTCGAAAAATCGCGCTGATGGCATTTGCCCCGTTCAAGGGCTCAAGCTCGCCGCTGGGGCCCGACATAGAGCGGGCCAGAATGAACGTTTCCTCATTGGTCCAAAACCATGACATCGTCATCATCTCCCTGCATGGCGGCGGCGAAGGCGTGGACGCCAACCGGGTTCCCTTTATGGAAGAGTATTACCGTGGCGAGTTGCGCGGCGATGTGGCGGCCTTTTCACGGGCAATGATCGATATCGGCGCTGATCTTGTCCTTGGCCACGGTCCGCACGTGCCCAGGGGAATGGAAATTTACAAAGGCAGACTGATTGCCTATAGCCTTGGCAATTTTGCGACTTACTACGGTATCAGCGTCGCGGGTATGAAAGGAGTTGCGCCGATACTGATAGCCAGGCTCAGCCCCGATGGCAACCTGCTCGAAGGCCAGATTATCTCCGCGGTTCAACGACGCCCCGGCGGGCCGTATCCCGACAACAGAATGCGGGCGTTTCGGGAAATCATGAGACTGAGCAAACTGGATTTTCCGGATGGCGGCATAGAATTCCACGAAGACGGCAGCTTCACGCCGCAAAAGACCAACGACTAGTCGTCGCGGCCTTTACTGAACTCCACGCCAAGCGTGCGCAATTTGCGATATAAATGGGTCCTTTCCATGCCAACCCGTTTGGCCAGCAATCCGACCTTGCCACCGCAGAGTATCAGTTGCTGTTGCAAGTAGGCTTTCTCAAACTGCTCGCGCGCCTCACGCAACGGCAAGGCAAGGAGATCCTGCTTGACCAGCGGTTCGTTGCTGGCCGGTTGCGCGGCAATGTCATTTTCTATTTCCTCAAGACTGATTTCTTCCTCCTTGCTCATGATCAGGTGTCGCTGCACCAGGTTGCGCAGCTCCCTGACATTGCCCAGCCACGGGTAGTTGCGTAGCCGGTTCTGCGCCGCGACGCCAAATCGCCGGTATGGCAACCCCTCGCTATTGACCAGCTTATCGACGTAGTAGCGCAGCAGATCCGGCACGTCCTCGGCATATTCTCGCAGTGGCGGTACATGCAACTGGACGACGTTGAGCAGAGCAAGCAAATCGGTTCTGACCGGCCCGTTTTTTGATAAGTCAAGATTGGAATCGGCGGAACTCAACAAGCGTAACGACAACGAGATGTCGGTGTCGTTGCCGATGCGCTGAAAACTGCCCTGCTCCAGGACGCCCAGCAGCAAGGTCTGGACATCCGGGTCAAGGTCACCGAGTTCATTGATAAACAATGTGCCGCCGTTCGCTTTTTCGAACGCGCCGGCCGACACGTTACTGCCTTTCTGATTGCCAAAAAGCTTTTGTGCAGCCTGATCCGGTTGCAGGGAGCCTCCGCTGATGGTAACGAACGGCGCAGCGGCGCGCGGGCTCATGGCGTGTATATACCTGGCGAACGCCTCCCGCCCGGTGCCCGCTTCGCCAAGCAACAGCACTGGCGTGTCGTGTGGCGCCAGTTTTTGCGCCTGGTCGCGCAATGCCTTCATTTTCTTGCTCTTGCCAATCGGCGCCACCATGTCCGGCACTTTCATTTTACTGTACGGCCGGGCGCTCTGCCCCTCGTTTATCGCTCGCTCCACCGTCCTCAGGAGCTCAGCCAGAGACAAGGGTTTCTCGACAAAATCGAAGGCGCCAAGGCGGGTGGCCTCGACCGCGGTTTCCACCGAGCCGTGACCGGACATCATGACCACCGGACAAGCCAGGGGCTTGCCGTCCGACCATTCACGCAACAAGGTGATGCCATCCGTACCGGGCATCCAGATGTCCAGAAGCACAAGATCGGGCTTGTGATCGACCCAGGCCGCCCGCGCTTCGTCGGCATCGGCGGCCACCGTGACCTGGTAGCCCTCCTCGCTGAGAATTTCCTGCAACAATGTCCGGATATCCAGTTCGTCATCGACGACCAGAACCTGCGGATTACTCATGCGCTTTCTCTCCTGACCTCAACACGCCGTTGCTCCATCATGGCCTGCCGGGCCGTTTCATTAACCGGCAACAAGACTCTCACTTCCGCGCCGCCTTCTTTATAGTTGCCGGCTTCTATCCTGCCGCCGTGTTCCTCAACAAGTTTTTTGACGATGGCCAGGCCCAGGCCAGTACCCTTGGGTTTACTGGTGACATAAGGGTCAAAAACCCGACTGACCAGGTCCATCTGAAATCCCGGCCCATTGTCGCGAACCAGGATTTCCGCCACCGGACAATCGTCTTGATCGTGAAGCCGCGAAAAAACCTCTACCTTGCCGTTCGGATCACCTTCCAGTGCCTCGAAGGCGTTGCGGACCAGGTTATGCAGAATCTGCCGCAAACGCCCGGCATCCACTTCGATTTCACCGAGCTCAGGATCCAGGTTCTGCCTGATTTCCACACCCATCTCGCGCGCCCGGTATAACTCCAGCACCTCGCCGATCAGCTTGTTCAGGTTGACCTTGCTGACCTCCAGATCGGGTGCCCTGGCATATTCGCTGAAGGCATTGACCATATCCTTCATCGCCTCAACCTGCTGCACAATCGTGTGCGTGGCGCGCTCCAGAAACTGAGAGTCCTCGGCGTTCATGGTGCCCAGGTATCTTCGTCTCAGCCGCTCAGCCGAAAGCTGAATCGGGGTCAATGGATTCTTGATCTCGTGCGCCAGCCTCCGCGCCACCTCACCCCAGGCTGCGTCTCTTTGTGCCTGCAAAAGGGCTGTGATGTCGTCAAAAACCAGGACAAAACCACCAGGCTGATCGCTGCCACCGGGCAGGGGCGTGCAGGCACACATCAGGACCCGCGAACCCAGTTCCCCACGCAGGACAAACTGTTCACGCCATTCGAAATCGTTCTGGTCAAGATGGCCGCGAGTGAACTCGAGGAACTGGACAAGCAGCGGCTGCCCGATCGAAACATCTTCGAGGGTTTCGCCGACTCGCGATCCAAGCTGGGTGCCGAGAATCGCGCCGGCGGCCTCGTTGGCGGTACGGATGCGAAGCTGCTCGTCGAGGGAAATAACGCCGGTCGAGAGGCGGGCCAGAATAATCGCCAGGTTCGCCCGCTGGGACTCCACCAATTGCTGACTGCGGGCAGCGGTTTCCCGCGCTTTTCCCAGGCGGCGGGTCATATCGTTGAATGAATTAATCAGAAAACCGATTTCATCGCGGCTGGATCCCGGCGGCAACTGCGTATCGAAATCACCTTTGGCCACGGCGCGGGTACCCGCCACCAGTTGCTGAATCGGCAACACCAGGCGGTCGGCGAAGAAGATGGCGCCATATACCGCGCCCAGAAACGATAACAACAGGACCAGGGTCAAGGTCAGGGTAAAACTCTGTTTGAGCGGTTCGCGCAGATACATCAGGCCGCGGTACTTGGTATAGGTCTGGTCCACTGTATCGGCCAGACGCCCCAGTCTGGCGACCACCGGGAACTGGCCAAGCAATGCACGCTGTTGCATCAGCGGCGACTGTAGCGGGATATCGACTGCGGTTATGACCCGGTACCCCCCTTCCCCGGTCGGTTCCATCCGCACATAGGGTCTGCCTTGACCAATCTGCTGGAGCAACTCTTCGCCCGGCAGCAGCGCCTGGATATCGCGTGGCTGATCCTGGCTGGTCGCGATAATGCGCCCGCTTCGATCGACCACGGTAAGCGAAGTCGCGCCGACGGTGCGTCGCAGGCGGCCAACCACACTGACCATGCCGAGATCGGGCCAGCCAACAAGACCGGCCGCAGCCTCTTCGGTTCGCGCCAGGTACTCTCGCTTCCGAATATCGAGCACTGTCTGGGTAAGGCTCAGCGCATCCTGCAGGCCTTCTTCGACCTCGACGGTGAACCAGCTGTCGATACCGCTATTGAGAAATTGCACGGCGAAGTAATAGACCACCAGCAACGGCAGGACCACGAGGATGACGAACGACAGCAACATCCGCGCCCGCAGTCTCGAACCGGGGATGTGCCTCCTGTAATCGCGAATCAGCCGGCTGAGAGCGACGCCGATAACAACCAGCAACACCATCACGCCGACGGCATTGATAAAAAGAATCAGGCTGTGGAGTTCCCCGAAACGCTCGGAATTCTGGGCGGACTGCGCCAGCAACAACAAAGCGGCAATCCACAAGACCGCACCGACGGTCAGCAGCACCTGGAAAGCGACTCGTTTTATGGCTGCAGAGGCCATGTGTACCACTCGCTCGTCAAGCGCCAGTCGTCCAGCCAGAACGCCAGTAACTGTATCGGTGCGGGCAGGCGCCTGACATCCAGTTCAGCCTGCAGTTTCAAAATGTATTTCCTGCCGGGTTGCAGCAGCGCTTTATCGAGTATGGGCAAATTGGAAACCCGGCCCAGAAAACCCATTGCAGCCTCCAGCGAGGCAAAGGACTGCTGTCCCCCGCTGTTGAGGTTTCGAACGACATAACGATTAACCAGTGCATTGAAGTGTAGCTGGTAACGTTGCAGGAGGGTCGCCACATTGGCATCCGGAATGTAGCGGCGAACGCGGTTGACTTCGATGCGTAACTGGAAGTTCAGCTCTACTCCACTTTGCAGCGCTTCCAACGCCTGCTTGCTGAGCGGATAATTGATCCTGGCATGCAGGTAATACACCGCGTTTTCCAGTTCAGCATAAGCTGAACGAATCTCGAAGCGGGGTGTATCCCTGGCGGCATCGGCAACCCCCACAGGCAGGACGCAGCAGCAGGCCAACGCCAGGGACGCCAGCCAGACTCTATCCGGTGATGTTGTGCCGCTCACGCCCATCAGTCTGTCGCTACACTCGATTTCCTCAATACTGCGTAAAAGAACCCGTCCATTTCCCCCTCACCGGGGAATACCTGAAAACCGGGGCCCCGACCGTCGCCAAAACGGCCTCTAAGCCTATCAGATAGTGGCAATAATTCTGCATCGGAATTGCTATTCACGAAACGATCGATCTGTTTCTGGTTCTCCTGCCGAAACACCGAGCAGCTGCAATAAAGCATAAGCCCTCCACGATCCAGCGTGGACCACAATCCGTCGAGCAGAGCCTTTTGCCGGACGGCCAGATCGTCGATATCGCTGCGCCTGCGCAATAGTTTGATGTCTGGATGCCGGCGGATAACACCGCTACCGCTGCATGGAGTATCCAGCAGAATCCTTTGAAACGGTTTGCCGTCCCACCAATCACCGGGGCTCGCAGCATCCGCCGTCCGCGTCTCGGCAGCCCACCCAAGCCGCTCGAGGGTTTCGTCAACCTTGCGTAGACGCTGTGGGTCACGGTCCAGCGCAAGCAGGTCGATATCCCCGCCGGCAAGCTCCAGCAAGTGGCCCGTTTTCCCGCCCGGCGCGGCACAGGCATCCAGGACCCGCTGCCCGGCGACTGGCGCCAGCAGCTGGCTGGCCAACTGCGCCGCCCCATCCTGGACCGAAACCCGGCCTCGCCCAAAGCCTGGCAACTCGTCGACAGCGCAGGGCTTATCCAGGCGAATCCCGCCATCCACCCATGATGACAGGGTTGCTGTATGGCCACGGTCACTTAGCTCACGCAGGTAATCGCGGGCGCTGGTCTGGGTCCTGTTCACCCTGAGCCACATCGGCGCTTGCAGATTGCCACCGGCGACGATCTCTCTCCAGTGCTCCGGCCAATCCTCGCGCAAGACATCCAGCATCCAGCCCGGATGCGCGCTGGCCGCAACCGGGTCCTGATCCAACTCTGCCTCGAGCGTATCTCGCGCACGCAGGTATTTACGCAACACCCCGTTGACCAGGCCGGCAAGTCCAGGCTTACCGAGATCCCGCGTGGCATTGACTGTTTCGGACACCGCGGCATGGTCCGCTGTATCCATTATCGACAACTGGCACAGGCCTACCTGCAACAAGGCATCGATGACGCGGTCGCGGTCCCGCAATGGCCTGTCCAGCAAAAGACCGGCCAGCCGCGACAGGCGCGGTTGCCAGCGCACGCTGTGATAGACCAGCGCCTTGTACAGCGCCGCCTGCTCGACCGACGGCCCGAACCTTAACATCGCGGCATCCAGCGATCGTCCGTCGAGTACCGCGGACAGTGTCCTGGCAGAGGCTGCGCGGATCCTCGACGATTCGCTCAAACCATCACCATCGGGCTAGTACAGCCGCAGGCCACTGAGATCACAGGCGTTACAGAAATCGGCAGCAGCCTGGGGTTTGCGGCCCGGCAACTGCAGGCGCTCGGCGATCAGATCGCCGGCGACGGTCGCAATCCTGATGCCATCTTTGCTCGCGGAAACGACCGTACCCGGCGGCAAGCCACAAGCAGCCGGCAAATCGGCTTTCGCTTGCCAGATTCGCAAGCTGTGTTCCGGCTCCGTATCACCCCGGCGCCAACGGCACCATGCGATTGGCCACGCGTTGAAAGCCCTGACCATGCGCTCCAATTGCCCGGCGCCAAGACTGAAGTCCAGGCGGGCATCGCTCTTGGATATCTTGCCTGCGTAGCAAGCCTGTGCCTCATCCTGCGCCTGCGTATTGCCGTCAATGATACTCGGCAACGCCGCCATCAGCGCCGTCGCCCCCAATTCAGCCAACCGCCGATGCAAGCTGGCGCCCGTCTCATCAGGCCGAATGGCCAGCTCCCGGCTCAGATACAGCGGCCCCTCATCCAGGCCTTCGCTCATTTTCATGATGCTGACGCCGCTGCGTTCATCGCCGGCAAGAATTGCCCTTTGTATCGGCGCGGCTCCTCGCCAGCGAGGCAGCAAAGAGGCGTGGACGTTTACGCAGGCGAGTGTCGGCACTTCGAGCACGGCTTTCGGCAATAACAGGCCATAGGCGACCACGACGATCAGATCCGGCCCAAGGCCAAGCAATGTTTTCTGCACGGCGGGCAATTTAAGCGTTTTCGGTTGCTCGATTCTCAGCCCCGCAGCGATCGCGGCTTTCTTGACCGGGCTGGTGCTGATCCGGCGCCCGCGCCCGGCCGGCCGATCCGGCTGGGTATACACGGCGACTATCTCCATTGCCGAACGATCGCTGTCCGCGAGCAAAATTTCCAGGACCGGCAAGGAAAAATCGGGGGTTCCTGCAAAAATAATGCGCACGATCGGATACCTTTCGAGAAGCTGTTGCGGTGGTCAGATCACCGGTGCCTTATGCGACTGATCTCGGTCCAGGCGACGGGCCTTCTGCAGGCGTGTTCTTATTCTCTGGCGCTTCAGTTCGGACAGGTAATCGACGAACAATTTGCCATCCAGATGGTCACACTCGTGCTGTATGCAAACGGCAAGCAGACCATGTGCTTCCATCTCAACGCTATTGCCATCACGGTCCAGCGCCCTGACTGTAATGTGCTCCGCCCGTTCCACTTTTTCATAGATACCGGGTACTGACAGACAACCTTCTTCAGTGACTTCGACCCCGTCGCGAGACAGGATTTCCGGGTTGACCAATACCAGCGGCGCCGATTTGTCTTCAGATAAATCGGCAACCAGTACCCGCTGGTGCACATCGACCTGGGTGGCGGCGAGGCCAATACCCGGAGCGTCATACATGGTCTCCAGCAAATCGCCGATCAGCGTACGTATTTTTTCGTCAACCAACTCGACCGCCACCGCTTTGCGACGCAGTCGCGGGTCTGGAAACTCGAGAATTGTCAGTATCGCCATCGATATTCAGCCAAATTTTCTTGTATTTTCGTATATAATGCGACTAACTGCATGACATTATTGAAATTGATGTCGGTAATACACGACAGTTGTGTCCGCGACAGAACCGCCATGGATGGATGGGGCAAGCGTGACGCAGTTTGTTGCGTCATGGGCGTATAGCGATTATAACAGCCCAATTACCGCAACCGGCACCAGCTAGCAAAAGGATGAATGGATATGTCCCGGCCCATGCGTATCGCCCAGCAAATCTCCCTGGTCTTAATTTCCGGCAGTCTGCCACTATTGGCTGCCTGCGCCGGCAACCCTGTACCGGCCGCGCAGGCGAGTACGGCTCAATCTCCCCAACCGGTCCAGGTGGCGCAGTCCCAGCCCGTGCCCAGACCCTATGGCCAGGTCACAAGCACTGTGCCCGATCCCACACCGGTTCGGCTGGCATCGAACCACCCGGATCAGTATGAGGTGAAAAAGGGTGACACCTTGTGGGACATCTCGACGATGTTCCTGGAAGACCCATGGTTCTGGCCGGAGATCTGGTTCGTCAATGAACAAATAGAAAATCCGCATCTGATCTACCCGGGCGACATCCTGAATCTGATCTGGGTCGACGGGCGGCCAAGAATTGCAGTCACGCGGGGCGTGCAGCGCGGCGACTCGGTACGAGTTTCGCCCCGGATTCGCTACGAAGAACTGGACGAGGCAATTACCACGATCCCGTATAGCGCCATCAAGGCCTTCCTTTCCAGGCCTTCTGTGCTGTCGGCCGACCAGGTCAAAAAGATGCCATACATCCTGTCATCGAAAGACAAGCATCTGATCAGCGGCTCCGGCAACACGATCTATGCCAGGGGCTTCAGTGTCCCACCCGAGATCGGCGAAGTGTTTAATGTAATCCAGATTGGCGACGAATTGCGCGATCCAGACGACAATGTCTTGATTGGCTATGACGGTGTGTATGCGGGAGAAGCCCGTACAACGCGCACCGGCGATCCAGCGAGCCTGGTCCTGGTCACAACTACGCGAGAAGTGCTAAACGGGAACCGTTTGTTGCGCGACAACCAGACGCTGCCGTTGAATTTCTTTCCGAGCGCACCAGCTCGACAAATTGACGGCAGCATCATCAGCATACTGGATGCCATCAGCGTGACCGGCAGCAATCAGATCGTCGTAATCAATCGCGGCGCCAGGCACGGAATCGAGGAAGGCAATCTGCTAACCATTCTTCACAAGGGCGAGACGATTCGTGACCGCTTTGAAGGCGGTATATTCGACGAGAAAGTCACCTTGCCCGACGAGCAAGCCGGCACGATGATGGTGTTCAAGACCTATGATCGCATCAGTTATGCATTGATCGTCGAGGCAACCAGCGAAATCAGGAAGAACGACCTGGTTCGCAACCCCTGATACGCGGCGGAATTTCCCGCTTTCGTCCATTGGGAGACTGTGCGGGTGACCTCTATGTCCGACCCCGGCCTGTGGCTGACGCTGCTCCAGGCGCCAGGCATCGGCGCCAGAAGCGCTGCCGGACTCATCCAGCATTTCGGTAGTATCAGCAAGGTTTTCTCAGCCGGCAATCAGGATCTGCAAGCGTTGGGTATATCGGCTGAATCGCGTCGCGCTATGCGCAATCCCGATAGCGGCACCCTGGAACGCAACCTCGAGTGGCTTGGCCACGATCAAAATCATTTTCTGGCTCTCGACGACGAGGCCTATCCTGCGCTGCTGAAGGCCATCCCCGACCCGCCGATGCTGCTGTTCATCCGTGGCAATAAAGACTGCCTGGGGTTGCCTCAGCTGGCGATGGTCGGCAGTCGCAACCCAACGCCGGCGGGCCTGGATACGGCGAGAATGTTCGCCCGCCATTTGTCGGTCAGCGGTCTCGCAATTACCTCCGGACTGGCGCTGGGTATCGACAGCGCCAGCCACCACGGCGCACTGGATGCCGGTGGCGTCACGATCGCGGTCTGCGGTTGCGGGCTTGACCGGGTCTACCCGGGCGGGCAGGAATCGCTGGCGGAATCGATCATTCAAGACGGCGCGCTGATCAGCGAGTTTCCACCGGGCACCCCTCCCTCCGCGAAAAACTTTCCGCAACGAAATCGTATCGTCAGTGGCTTGTCAGTGGGCACACTGGTCGTCGAGGCGGCCAGGGCCAGCGGCTCGCTGATTACGGCCAAGCATGCAGCCGAGCAGGGCCGTGAAGTCTTTGCGGTTCCCGGATCCATACACAGCCCGCAGTCGCGAGGCTGCCATCAGCTGATTCGCCAAGGGGCGAAGCTGGTCGAATCGGCGGCCGACATATTCGAGGAGCTTGGCCCGATGGTCGGCGTCCTGGCCGGAACAGCACACCAGGACGAGCCGCAGGAACCGGCGACACCGGCGGCGGACCAGGATCAAAGTCACCAGCAGCTTCTGATTACGCTTGGCGAAGAGACACTACCCATCGATACGCTGGCGGAACGGAGCGGATTGACGGCACGTGAGGTTTCCTCCATGCTTCTCATACTGGAGCTTCAGGGTCTGGTACAAACGGCGCCTGGTGGGCGTTACTGCAAGACGACGAGGCGCTAAAGGATTTGGGAATGAGAGAAAATGTGCTCGATGTGCTGATGTACCTATTCGAGACCTACATGGACAACGACATTGAAGAAGAGCCGGACCGAAATGAGATGCGTGACGAACTGGAGCAAGCCGGTTTTGGCGACCTGGAGATTGACCGGGCGCTGGAGTGGCTGGATGGCCTGACCAGCGGCCAGGAAGCCGCGGCAAAAAGCGCTCTCACCGAGCGCGCAACCCGTATTTTCGACTCTGTAGAGTTGACCCGGCTGGATTCAAGCTGTCGTGGATTTTTGCTCTACCTGGAACAGCTGGAAATTCTTTCCACAAGCCAGCGGGAGCTGGTGATCGATCGACTAATGGCATTGGGCAACCCGGATATCGATGTCGAGCAGATAAAGTGGGTGGTCCTGATGGTGTTGTTCAGTCAGCCGGGCCAGGAGTCCGCCTATGCGCGCATGGAAGACCTGGTTTTCGATGAGGCTGCCAGCGCCCTGCATTGATTCAATGCAAGGTCACCGTATCAGTATATGCCGCGGATCGGTCGCGGTATCTTTTTTTATTCCCCCGGAAATGGCTACAATCCGCGGCGAGTCCGAATCAAGCGTTCGGCGAACGTTAACAAAGATCAAAACCAGGCATCGAACATCAAGAAATGAGTAAATACCTGATCATCGTAGAATCTCCGGCCAAGGAAAAGACCATCGAGAAGTACCTCGGTGAGGAATTCAAGGTGCTGGCCACTTATGGCCATATCCGCGATTTAATATCAAAAGACGGTGCGGTTGATCCTGCCGAAGGTTTCAGCATGACCTATGAGGCCATCGACCGGAACAAGAAGCATGTCGACGCGATAGCAAAGGCATTGAAAAAAGCCGACGCGCTCTACCTGGCGACCGACCCCGATCGCGAGGGAGAAGCGATCTCCTGGCATCTTTATGAATTGCTCAAAGAACGCAACGCGCTGAACGGCAAGCCGGTTTACCGCGTCGTTTTCCACGAGATTACAAAAAACGCGGTGCGCGAGGCGATCGAGAACCCGCGCGATCTGGATTTCAATTTGATAAACGCGCAGCAAGCCCGCCGGGCGCTGGACCACCTGGTCGGTTTTAATCTGTCGCCGTTGTTGTGGAAAAAAATCCGTCCGAAGTTGTCTGCCGGCCGCGTACAAAGTCCGGCGCTTAGATTAATCGTAGAACGTGAAAAAGAGATTGATGCGTTCAACCCACGCGAATACTGGACTGTCGCAGCATCGCTGAGCAAGGAGCAACAAGATTTCACTGCCCGGCTCACCGAGTACAACGGCGAGAAAATCGAGCAGTTCAGCATCACCGGGCAGCAGCAGGCCGGCGGCATCGGGGCCGCATTGACTACCGCGGCCAATGGCCGGCTCAGCGTGCTCCAGGTGGACAGCAAACAGCGCAAACGAAACCCGGCGCCGCCGTTCACCACCTCGACACTGCAACAGGATGCCTCGCGAAAACTCGGTTTTGGTGCGCAGCGAACCATGCGCGCGGCACAAAAGCTGTACGAGGGTCTGGATATAGGCGATGGGCAGGTTGGCCTGATTACCTATATGCGTACTGACTCGGTCAATCTCGCCAGCGAGGCGATCGATGGGTTGCGAACGGTAATTTCAGAAAAATATGGCAAGGACCAGGTGCCCGGTCAGGCGCGCCTGTACAAGACCAAATCGAAAAATGCGCAGGAAGCGCACGAAGCGATACGGCCGGCCAACCCGCAGGTTCTGCCGGAACATCTTGCGGGCAGAGTCGAGGATGATCAGCTAAAACTTTATCGCCTCATTTGGCAGCGCACATTGGCGTGTCAGATGGTGCACGCGGTTTACGACACGCTGGCAGTCGACCTGGCAGCCGGAAACAGCCCCAGCCCGGTCGGCCGCTTCAGAGCCAATGGCTCGGTGCTGGTGCAGCCGGGATTCTTGGCGGTCTATCATGAAGGCCGCGAAAACTCCGTGGACGAACAAGACCGGTTGTTGCCGCCGCTGGCCGAAGGCGATGTAGTGAAATTGCTGGAGATAACCCGCGACCAGCATTTCACAGAGCCAAAGCCACGCTACAGCGAGGCCAGCCTGGTCAAGGAACTGGAAGAATATGGCATTGGCCGTCCATCGACTTATGCCAGCATTATTTCCACGCTGCAACGCAGAGAGTATGTGGAAATCGATCGCCGCCGGTTTTTCCCGACCGACATCGGAAAAATCGTCAGCGACTTTTTGACGGCCCATTTCGAGCAGTATGTTGACTATGACTTCACCGCCAACATGGAAGACGATCTCGATGCTATTTCCCGGGGTGAGAAACAGTGGGTGCCGTTGCTGGAGAGTTTCTGGGCCCCGTTCAAAAAGCGGGTCGCGGAAAAGGAGGAATCGGTAAGCCGGGCCGATACGTTGAAAAAACGGATACTCGGGACCGACCCCAAGAGCGGTCGCGAGGTCAGTGTTCGCATGGGCAGGTACGGGCCGTTCGCGCAAATCGGTACGCGCGAGGAAGAAGACAAGCCGAAATTCGCCGGTCTTCGCAAAGAACAAAGCCTGGACACCATTGTCCTGGAAGATGCGCTCGAGCTTTTCAAATTACCGCGCGACCTCGGTGAAACACCGGAGGGAGAACCGATGTCGGTCAGTATCGGCCGCTTCGGTCCCTATGTGCGTTATGGCGGGAAATTTGTCTCCCTCAAAAAAGACGACGACCCATACACGATCGCACACGAGCGTGCGCTGGAACTGGTTCGGGACAAGAAAGAATACGATGCCAACAGGCTGATCCAGGATTTTCCGGACCACGGAATACAGATTCTGAACGGCCGGTGGGGTCCATATATCACCGACAAATCCAAAAACGCGAAGGTTCCCAAAGACCAGGACCCGAAGGCACTGACGCTGGAAGAATGTCAGACTCTGCTGGCCGAAGCGCCAGTCAAGGGCGCGCGCAAGAAGGCCACGGCCAAGAAAAGCGGCGAAAAAAAACCCCCGGCGAAAAAGAAAACCAAAAAGAAGCAGGCCGCGAAACAGCAAACGGACAAAAAGATAACGGCCACAGGCCAGGGCGATGATTAGCCAGCACACTCTGCGCCGGGCGACCAGGGTGCTTGCAGCAGGTGGAATCATTGCCTACCCGACCGAAGGCGTCTTTGGCCTTGGTTGCCTGCCGGAAAACGCCATCGCCATCCAGCGCATACTGGAAATGAAAAACCGCAAGCCAAACCTTGGTTTTATCCTCGTGGCCTCATCCATCGATCAACTCCTGCCGTATATCGGCCAGTTTGGCGACAAAACCCTGGCCCGCCTTCTTGCGCGGGAAAATTCGCCGGTGACCTGGGTGGTTGCCGCCAGTGCAGAGGCGCCCCGGTGGATCACCGGCGACCGCGATACCATCGCCGTCCGCATCAGCCAGCACCCGATAGTACGAGCCCTGTGCGAAGCGGCTGATTCAGCCCTGGTATCCACCAGCGCCAATATTTCCGGCCGCCCGCCGGCATCAAGCCGGCTCGCGGTGCAACGAATGTTCGGCGACCTGGTTGACATGATCACGCCCGGCGAGACCGGCGGCCTTGGCGGGCCAACCGAATTGCGCGATGCTGGTACCGGAAAAGTGCTGCGCGCGGGACCATAATAATGAAAAGCGATATCGATGCAGTTATCGACTACCTGAGATCTTTGCAGGACGATATCTGTGCCGGGCTGGAGAAACTGGATGGCAAATCGCATTTTGCCGAGGATCGCTGGGAAAGAGGCGGGCATGGCGGTGGCGGCGTGACCCGCGTCATGAAAGACGGCGATGTGTTCGAGCAAGCCGGCGTCAATTTTTCTCATGTGACGGGCGAGGGCCTCCCGAAATCGGCGACGGCGCTACGGCCGGAGCTGGCAGGCGCCAGTTTTCAGGCCACCGGCGTCTCCCTTGTCATACACCCGAAGAACCCATATGTGCCCACCAGTCATGCCAATGTCCGCTACTTCCAGGCTGCGCAACCGGATGGAGAAATTGTCTGGTGGTTTGGCGGCGGATTCGATCTGACCCCGTATTACCCATACCATGAAGATGTTGTTCAATGGCACCGGCAGGCCAAAGCCGCCTGCGAACCGTTTGGCAAAGAGGTATATCCGCGCTTCAAGAAATGGTGCGATGAGTATTTTTATCTGCCGCACCGCAACGAGACGCGCGGCGCGGGGGGGTTGTTTTTCGACGATTTGAACGAATGGGATTTCGACACCAGTTTTGCTTTTCTGCGCAGTATCGGCAACAGCTATCTTCAAGCCTACGCCCCGATCGTCGAACGACGCAAAAATCATCAGTACGGTGAACGTGAGCGCCAGTTCCAACTCTACCGCCGGGGCCGTTACGTGGAATTCAACCTGGTTTATGACCGCGGCACTTTGTTTGGCTTGCAGTCCGGCGGCCGTACCGAATCCATCCTGATGTCGTTGCCGCCGCTGGTGCGCTGGGCCTATGACTGGAAACCGGATCCGGGCAGCCCCGAACTCGATTTGTACGAGAATTACCTGAGGCCGCGCGCCTGGCTGGGAGAATATACAGATGACTGAGCTGACTCCTTTTCACCTGGCGTTTACCGTCGACGATATAGAACAGGCCAAAGCCTTTTACACCGGCGTCCTGGGATGCTCGCTCGGGCGCACGGATACCCGGTGGATGGATTTCAACCTGCACGGCCATCAGATCACCGCGCACCTGGCTATATCAAGGAATGCCGAAGCGAGCAACCCGGTCGATGGCGACCAGGTGCCGGTACCCCACTTCGGCCTGATTTTGCCGTGGCCGGAATGGGAGGAAATGGCGGAGCGCATTCGCCAGTCCGGGGTTTCATTCCTGATCGAGCCACGGATTCGATTCCAGGGTCGACCCGGTGAACAAGGTACCTTCTTTGTTCGCGACCCGGCAGGAAACGCCCTGGAATTCAAAAGTTTTCGCGACCACGATAAAATCTTTGCACGCAGCTGAAGGGACTACGCAAGGCGTCAAGTCCTTTCCACGGAGGAGATGGAAATGGCAATACATGCCACGATGGCGACCAATTACCGTTGCCCGAAATGCAGCCGTAATAGTTATTCCACCGGCGAGATTCGAGCAGCCGGCGGCTTCTGGAGCAAAATCTTTGATGTGCAAGGTGCAAAATTTACCACTGTCACCTGTGATAACTGCAAATACACGGATCTTTATAAGGCCGATAGCAGCATGTTGGGGAATATTTTCGACCTTTTCACTAACTAGCTTTAAGCGATTTAAAGCTAGCGGAGACCAGTTATGGCCTGGATAAATGAGATTGAAGAGCAGGATGCCGATGGCGAACTGCGCACGGTTTATGACGAGTTGCTGAAAAGCCGCGGCAAACTGGCCAATATTCTGCAGGTACAAAGCCTCAACCCGGGCGCGCTGAAAACCCATGTCGATTTATACCTGCATCTGATGTTTGCCAAAGCGGGTCTGAGTCGAAAGGAGCGTGAAGCTATTGCGGTGGTTGTTTCTGCCAATAACGAATGCGCCTATTGTGTAAATCATCACTACGAACCACTCGCCCGCTACGAAAAGGACGAGCAGGTTTTGTCAAATATCCGCAACGCGGACGCGCTGGACACCCTGGACGACCGGCTTGCCGGGATCTTGCAACATGCCGCGAAACTCACGACGGACCCGCACCAGGTTAGCGCTGACGATGTACAGAAACTGCGCGATCTCGGTCTGTCGGATCGCGATATCCTGGATATCACGCTGATCACCGCCTATTTCAATTTCGTTAACCGGATAGCGCTGGGACTGGGTGTGACCTACAGCGAGGAAGAGATCCAGGGATATGAAAGCTGAGCCAGGAGTTTGCGGAATGGCGGCACGCCGCCCTTTTTTAATCGCGATTCTTCAGGGATTTTCCGGCCAGCGTTTTTAGTAAAGCCCGGGCCAGTTCTTCGGCGCGGCCATGTTCGCGAACTGGCATCATCTCCGCCGCTTCCACCTGGTAGACCCGCGCGTGCATATTTCCTCTTTTCGCCGAGACCGTAAACCAGGCAAAGGCTTCCGGTGGGTCCAGGGTATAACCGGTACGAGTGACCATTCCGCGCGGTAACAGGAAGGTCCTGCCGAGGTATAACTGACTTGCAGGGTCGTCTTGCCAGGCAGAAAGTTCGAGCATAATGCGCGCATTGTCCATCGCAACGAAGAAGAACGGTTCGTCGCGCCGCGCTTCGGCAAGCATATAAGCCGCAACCGCATTCCCCTGGTCGACCATTAACCGCAGGAGCGGCGTTGACTTGCGCCGCAATGACAATGCCGCGCTGGTCAGGTTGCCGATGTCATTAGGTCTGTGCTGTCCCCAGCGTTCATCCACGAGCATGATGTAAAGTTCGGCCAGATGGTGCATCGCACGGCCGTCGCCGGCATCGGCCGCCCGGCGGTAAAGTGTAACCGCCTTGGCGACATCGAAGTACAACGACTGGTAATACTTGCCTGATGGAAGGCGGTGAAAGGCCGGGTCATGCAACAGGCCAAGCAAGTAACAGGCATCGGGATCGCCGGCGTTTGCCAGTTTGTCGATCTCCGATATTGCCTTGTCGTAATCCATTTCATTGAATGCGGCCCAGCCTTCCGCAATATCGGAAAATGCCCGGCCAGGAAAAGCCAGAACGAAGAGAAAGAATATTGTGGCGACGTAATTGGTGAGTCGCCTTCTTGTTTCAGCCGTATTCATGTCGGGTTTTCGTTGCTCGCTTGCATATTGACATTCGACCTGGCTAAAAGTTGCTGTCCCTCCATTGCGTCCGGTGTCCTAACTGATCCGTCAAAAGCCTGAATTCTGAACCGTCACCAACATATATAGGAAATAAATCACCAGCAGGAACACCCCTTCAGATCGCTCAAGCTGGCGCCTGGAAATGACCAGTGGGATCAGGATCAAAGAAACCGCCAGCATGACCACCAGGTCAGGCCATTGGATCGCCCCCATGTGCAAAGGCCCGACCAGCGCGCTGATACCGACGATGGCAAGTATATTAAAGATATTGGAGCCAACCGCGTTGCCTATCGCTATATCGCCTTGCCGCCGGTATGACGCCAGCATCGCGGTAGCGAGTTCCGGCAGACTGGTCCCAATGGCGATGACTGTAAGAGCAATAAGCGCTGGCGCTATCTTGAAGCTTTGCGCCAGTTCGACCGCGGTGTCGACCAACATCGAGCCGCCGAAAATCAGCATCCCCATGCCAACGACCACCAGCAGTATTTCTTTCCACCAGGCCAGCAGGTTATCCCGTACGACTGTGCCGAATTCATCCTGGATTTTTTTCTGCTCGCTGCGCGCCAAATAGATCGAAAAGAAAATATATGCGGCGATTCCGCTTACCAGGAAGACTCCATCAAGTGCCGAAATCACGCCGTCCATCAATACGAGAATCAACAGCGCACTACAAAAAATCATTACCGGGATATCCAGTCGCACCAACTGAGACTGAATGTTGATCGGCCGAACGAGCGCCGCCGCGCCCAGTACCAAGGCAATATTGCAGATGTTGGAACCCACGGCGCTGCCGATGGCCATGTCGCCAAGACCTCGATATGCAGATTCGACGCCGACCGCAAGCTCGGGGCTGCTGGTGCCAAAAGCGACAATGGTCAGGCCAGCCACCAACGGTGTAATCCCGAGCCGCAGGCCGATCGACGTCGCGCCACGCACGAGGAGATCCGCGCCGAACAACAACAGCACCAGGCCGACGCTGAAAAGAAAAAGCAGTGTGACCACTAGGCCCCGTCCGGTTTATGACCGAATGCGGATGATTTCTTGGCCAGACCGAACGGCAAACACGACCGCATTTTTTTGCTTATCAGCATGCGGGGATTTTAGCATGCTGTCATGGCGCGCACTGTTGCGGGAATATACTGATTTTGATCCCTGCATTCTGCCGGACCCGGGCTATTGTCGCGAGGCAAGTGGGAATCGAGCCAGGATTTTCGATCATTCCAGGCAAATAGCGATCCTGCCCATCGGTCTCACTACCTGGCGAGCTCCGCACCGAGACCGGCCAGCACCGCCGCATAAACCTCAATTGCATCCCATAGATTCTGTATGCGCAGATTCTCGTTCGGGCTATGCTGGTTATTGTCATGGTTCGCCATGGGCAGCATTACGATGGGTACGCCAAGCCCTTGCCGAATCACGTGCAGCGGCAGGCTGCCGCCCATCGTCTGCATTCTGATCAGTTCGCCGCCCCGCGCCTGCAGCAGAATCCGGCTCAGGGCCCGCGCACGAGGATCATTCATGTCCATCCAGACAGCCGGGTAACCTGATTCCCGCCACTCGACCAGCGCGACCTTCTCATGCTGCCCCAATGTTTGCGAATCCGGTGGTTCCCGCACTATGGTATAGCCTTGTTTCCGGATATGGGCATCGACCAGCGCCTGCACTTTTTCGGGCGTGAGATCCGGGACCAGGCGAAATCCCAGCGATACGGTGGCCTGATCCACGATCGCGTTGCGTGCTGTCTTGCCCACGCCGCCGGCACTGATTCCCCGGACATTGATCGCCGGATTCATGATCAGTCTCTCAAGACGCTGACCATTACCCTCCGTCCATCCCAGGGCGAGGTCTTTTCGCAATAACGCGTCGACCGGTGGAGCCACTGCGATCGCGGCCAAGGCTTCCGCGCTTGGCTCAGCTACCGCATCGGCAAATCCGTCGACCAGAATTTCCCCATCCGGGGCACGCATGCTGGCCAGCAGATGCACCAGCATCATGACCGGGTTTGGCGCCCAGTTCCCGTAATGCCCGCTGTGCAATTGGCGCAAAGGGCCATAGACGGTGACATCTGCCGCGGTCATTCCGCGCACGCCAAAACTGACCAGTTGCCGGCGGGTCTGGTGCACCGGCCCATCGCAGAACAACCAGAAATCGGCCTGCAACAGGTCCGCGTGCCGCCGAATCATGTCCGCAAGATGAGGCGAGCCGGCTTCTTCTTCGCCATCGAAAAAGAATTTGAGATTGACCGAAACGGGAATATCCGCCGCCGACAGCGCATCGATTGCGCTCAGTAGGCCAATGATCGGCGCTTTGTCGTCACCGGCCGAGCGCGCGTACAGACGCCATTCGCCGGGGATTTCGACTGGCAAGGAAGCAAGATCGACTGTTGCCGCATGGTCTTCGAGTCTTCCTTTGCGCAGCACCGGCTGCCAGGGATCGGACGCCCACAACTCACGTTGCACAGGCTGGCCATCGTAGTGGGCGTAAATGAGTACCGTATGCGCAGCACCCCGGTTCAATTCGCCAAAAACAACCGGCGGGCTGCCCGGCGCTTCCAGCAGACGTGACTCGATGCCTCGTCGCCGCATCATCCCCATAATGAACTCGGCATTGCGACGCATATCAACGTGATTCGACGCTACGTTCCGCAGAGCCAGCAAATCCGCAAACTCACGGATGATGCGGGTCTGGTTGGCGCTGCTGTGGGTCCGTGCCGCAGCTACGGCCTGGACGACCAGCGACTCGGAGCCTTCTGTCCCCGCCATCGCAGGCGGGCAGAAAATCAACAGTGCGCTACACAGCCAGTGCTTTGCATTCCCGATAACGAAAACAAGCTGTTTCATGATCGTTAACCATCCCGATGGCCTGCATATGTGCGTAAATAATGGTGCTGCCAACAAACTTGAAGCCCCTCTTTTTCAGGTCTTTCGACAATTCGTCCGATTGAACGGATGTCACCGGCAGCTGTGCCGAGGTTTTCCAGCGATTTTGAATCGGTTTGCCGCCAACGAAATCCCAGATGTAGCGGTCGAAGCTGGCAAACTCTTTTTGTACGGCCAGGAACGCCTTTGCATTGCTTACCGCCGATCTGACCTTGAGCCGGTTTCTGATTATCGCCGGGTCGGCCAGGAGTTTCTCGATTTTTACATCATCGTACCGGGCAATCTTGTTGGGGTCGAAGTTGTCGAATGCCTTGCGGTAACCATCGCGCTTTTTCAAAATGATCTCCCAGCTCAGGCCCGCCTGCGCGCCCTCCAGCACCAGAAATTCGAAATGCAGCCGATCATCGTGTACCGGCACACCCCATTCCCGATCGTGGTAGGCGTGAAAGATATCCTTTTGCGCCCACTTGCACCTGGTGTCTTGTTGCTTTTTCCCCGCCATAAAAATCGCTTTTGAAATCTGTGAATAATGGTGCCGCTCTGTAAGAGTAGTCCGGGTAACAGGGTCTGGCTAGCGCGGTTTCATTATTTCTCCGGCAAAAATAAAAAGGCCCGCTTGCGCGGGCCTTGATAGAATTCCGAAGAATTCCATGCAGTGTTATGAACGCGTTACAGCGACTCGCCGCATTTGCCTTCGCCACACTTGCCTTCTTCACCTTTGTCTTCTTCACCTTTGTCTTCTTCACCTTCGTCTTCACCGCAGCTTCCTTCGTCGCCTTTATCCTCGCCACAGCTGCCTTCGTCGCCTTTATCTTCGCCGCAGCTGCCTTCGTCGCCTTTACCTTCACCGATATCGGCAACCATGTAGCCGGCACTCAGCGCGCTCGCCATGAACGGGCTGTTGTCGGCACTCGCGGTGCCAGCGAAAGCGAACGAAGACGCCAGCGCGACGCCAACGGCTATAGCCAGAGGTTTCTTTAATTCAGACATGATGCAGGTCTCCTTAGTATCCCATAGGGAATTAACGGCCTTTCCGGCCTTTATTATCCGCTTCGAATGTGATTCAGAGCGGCCTCAAAGTAGCATAGACCCCGGACCGAAATGCCGCCACTGTCTGAATTTTGCGACAAGTGGAGATTAATCGGAGCCGGGCGGTCTCAGACCGCTGGTACACATTGTTGCGCGGCGGATTCATTGAAGCCCATATAGAGCGGGAAGAGTGCCTAACCACAAAAAACCAGATCCATACCACCATTACTCAATCGCCCAGTCGGGCTTAATCAACTAGACAGGGCCTCGGCCAAAAAAATTACACGCTGATACGATCAAATATCCCAGCGCAGCGATTGCACAATCGGCTCGGACACCTCTTCGAGATCTCTTTCCTCGCCGCCAATAATAGCAATACTGCCTACGGCCGCGGGCAAAATGGTTCCGAAAAAGCCTTGCTCCGAGAAACTTGTTGGCCCGGCGACTTCCAGATCGGGCAATATCATCACCGTTACCGGTCCTTTCTCTCCCTGGACCACCAGGTGGGGTACCAGCCGGCCTCGGAAAATGCAGCTACGCGCATAGGAAACCCTGGCTACACCATCAGGCATCGTCATCCTCGACCTTCGAAGTACCGCCTCCAGCCGTTGATACGGCACGCGTTCATCGGTAGACACCAGGGAGATCTGCTCATGCCGCAGATGAGCAAGCAAATCCTGTGCAATGTCGCCATGCGGCGCGCTCCACCAGCTTAACAGCCCCACGCCCAGTCCTAGGACCAGGCTCGCGGCAAGTCCGATCCACTCCCGGCCCTGGGCGGGCACCGGGTAGGAACCTCCGCGATCCACTCCGTGATCCGCAATGAACGGGACACGCAGCGCCAGGACCAGCCTGCGGTCAAAATCCTGAACTCGAGCCGCAAAACGGGCGCATGCCGGACAAGCCTGCCGGTGCGCCAGCAATTGCTGGTCCTGGCAGGCGGGGTCAGCGCCAAACTGTTTGCGAAATTCCAGGCAATTCATAACTGGTGACTCATTCCTCAAAAGATTTCATCAGCATCTTGCGAGCCCGGTACAGCCTCGTTAGCACCGCGCCTTGTTTGATTTCCATCAGCCCGGCGATCTCTTGCGTGCTGAATCCCATCAAAACCTGCAAAACCAGGGGTTCGCGATAACCGGGCTCGAGTCTGCTCATCGCCTCCCTGAGGTCTGCCAGATCCGTATCCGGCGTATTCGCGATCAATCCCTTTTCAGCCGGTGTCAAATCATCGATATCCTGAGTGGGATGCCGCTTCCTTTCATACATCCTGGCATTTTCCCGCCGCAAAATGGTGATCAGCCAGTAGCGGGCTGCCGATTCGTCCCTGAGGCTGTCGAAAGAGCGCCATGCCCTCAGCAAGGTCTCCTGGACCAGGTCCTGGGCGATCGAATGATCACGGCAAAGCCAGTAAGCAAATCGGAACAGGTCCCCCTCGTGGGTTCGCGTCATGTTCTCAAATCTGCGGTGTCTGGATTCCTCGGTATTTTCCTGCTTCATATATTCAGACCGGAGACATTGATTGATTATTACCGGGGTTTTGGCCAATTTTTTGGACAGGCCGCCCTTTTCGGGCGAAAATCTACCCTATCTCTTGACGAGTAAGGAATCCAGCATGGCCAGTACAATCAGAGGCCGATTCCCCGGCACACGAATGCGACGGATGCGGCGAGATGATTTCAGCCGCCGGCTGATGCGCGAATGCTCACTGAGTTCTGCGGATCTGATTTGTCCGCTGTTTGTTACCGAAGGAAATAAACAGTCACAACCGATACTCTCGATGCCCGGCGTGGACCGTCTCAGTATCGATCTGGCAGTCGAAAAAAGCCGGGAACTGGCCGATCTCGGCGTACCGGCAGTGGTCCTGTTTCCGGTCGTCGAAAACGATGGCAAGAGTCTGGACGGCAAGGAGGCCAGCAATCCAGGCGGCCTGGTTCAGCGCTGCATCAAGGCATTGAAAGTTGCTCTCCCGGAGCTCGGGGTCATTACGGATGTAGCGCTCGATCCATACA
Source organism: Pseudomonadota bacterium (assembly GCA_022572885.1). Classification (NCBI taxonomy): domain Bacteria; kingdom Pseudomonadati; phylum Pseudomonadota; species Pseudomonadota bacterium. The sequence goes on from JACZVC010000021.1 coordinate 36,593, forward strand.
CTACGCACGGACAAGACGGCGTTATCGATGACTACGGTTACGTTGTCAACGATGAGACTGTGGCAATCCTGGTTCGCCAGGCACTGTCGCACGTAGAGGCCGGGGCCGACGTGGTATCGCCGTCCGACATGATGGACGGGCGGATAGGCGCAATCCGGCAGGCGCTCGAAGCCGAAGGCCATCACACGACAAAGATTCTTGCCTATTCGGCAAAATACGCATCGTCTTTTTATGGCCCCTTTCGCGATGCCGTGGGTTCGGCGGACAATCTTGCCGGTGGCAACAAGTACACCTACCAGATGGATCCGGCCAATATCAATGAAGCACTGCGCGAGGTCGCGCTTGATCTGGAAGAAGGCGCCGACATGGTTATGGTCAAGCCCGGAATGCCCTACCTGGACGTCGTTCGAAGGGTAAAGGACGAGTTTGGCGTGCCCACATTTGTCTACCAGGTAAGCGGTGAGTACGCGATGCTCAAAGCGGCGTCCCAGGCCGGCTGGCTGGATGAAGAATCAGTGGTTATGGAGACCCTGCTGTCGTTCAAAAGAGCTGGCGCGGACGGTATATTGACGTATTATGCCGGCCAGGCCGCACGCTGGCTCAACCAATAACCATACATGCGAAAACCAGGGGGCTAGGATGGCAAATTACCTGTCGGGGATATTCGGTTCATCTCCGGTCGCGCCGTTGCAGCAACATATGGATATCGCCTACCGCTGCGCGAGACAATTGATACCGCTGTTCGAAGCGGTGGCCAAAAATGACTGGGCTTCCGTCGAGGAATCTCGCCAAATCATCCGCGACCTGGAAAGCGAAGCCGATGAAATGAAACAGGAAATTCGCTCCAGTCTGCCAAAAAGCCTGTTTATGCCGGTACCCAGGGAAGACCTGCTCGAATTGCTGCTGGTTCAGGACCGGGTTGCCAATCGCGCAAAGGACGTTTCGGGGCTGGTGGTCGGGCGAAAAATGGAGTTGCCCGAACCTATAGCGGAACTTTTCATCAAGTTTGTTCGCTGCAGCGTCGCTGCAGCCAAGCAAGCGCGCAAAAGCGTCCGTGAACTCGATGAGCTGTTTGAGACCGGCTTTCGCGGCGCCGAAGCCAAGCTGGTCGGGTCGATGGTCGCGGAACTCGACCGGCTCGAATCAGAGTCCGACCAGTTGCAGACCGAACTGCGCGCAGGACTTTTCAAACTTGAGTCCGAGCTGCCACCAATCAATGTGATGTTCCTGTACAAAATTATCGATCTGACCGGTGAAGTCGCCGATTATGCCGAGCGCGTGGGCCGGCGTCTCGAATTGCTGCTGGCGCATTAATCATGGCAGATATGCATATTTATATTGGCCTGGCGGCCATCTTTGGTTTGTTCATGGCCTGGGGAATCGGCGCAAACGATGTCGCAAATGCCATGGCGACATCGGTCGGATCCAAAGCGCTGACCATCAAGCAGGCAATTTTCGTCGCCGCCATTTTTGAATTTACCGGCGCCGTGCTGGCCGGCGGCGAAGTCACATCGACCATCCGCAAAGGCATTATCGATGCGGCCAGTGTATCGGATTCCCCAGAGTTATTGATTTACGGCATGCTGGCGTCCCTGGCGGCCGCCGGATGCTGGCTGTCGATTGCGTCAAAAATGGGCTGGCCGGTTTCCACAACCCATTCGATCGTTGGAGCGATCGTTGGTTTCGCGGTGGTCGGTTTAGGCATAGACGCCGTTCATTGGGGCACGATCGGCCAGATCGTAGTCAGCTGGGTTGTCACGCCCATGATCGCAGGCTTTGTTGCCTACTTGATCTACAACAGTGTTCAATGGCTGATTATTGGACGGGAAAACCCGCTGGAAAGAGCGCGCCGCTATGTTCCCGTGTACATATTTCTGGCGGGTTTCACGATTACGCTGGTCACGATTTTCAAAGGCCTGAAACACGCCGGCCTGTCGCTGAGTACGCAACAGGCCTACTTGGTGGCGACCGTCTTCGGCATTCTTATTGCGCTCATCGGTAAGTTTTTCATCGACCGGATCCAGGTCGACGAGAAAGCAGATCGCGAGTTCCACTTCGCAACGGTCGAAAAAGTATTCGGTGTCCTCATGATCGTTACGGCCTGCGGGATGGCTTTTGCCCATGGATCGAATGACGTGGCCAACGCGGTCGGGCCGGTTGCCGCCGTTATCAGCATCGCCAAGTCCGGCGTCGTCGGGCAGCAATCCCCATTGCCGTTGGCAGTCTTGGTTCTCGGTGGTATCGGAATCGTTGTCGGCCTGGCAACTTTCGGAAGACACGTCATCGCAACCGTCGGCAGTAAAATAATCCATCTCACCCCAAGCCGCGGTTTTGCCGCAGAGCTTGCCGCTGCGTCCACTATTGTCATGGCCTCCGGCACCGGAATGCCCATATCGACGACCCAGACCCTCGTTGGCGCGATCCTTGGCGTCGGGATGGCCCGCGGTATTACTGCGATCAATCTCGCGGTGGTGAGCCGGATATTCATATCCTGGGTAATCACGATTCCTGCTGGCGCGATTCTGGCGATTATTTTCTTCTACATACTGAAGGCTGTATTGTAATCGACCCGCTTTTTGGTGCGAACAATGGAAAACGAGAGCGAGACAGACCAATATGGCGTAATGGGTCACCCGGTGGCTCACAGCATGTCACCGTTCATCCATGGTGTTTTTGCCAGACAGACGGACCAGAAGATTTCCTATCGGCTGCTTGATGTCATACCGGAGAAATTCGCAGCCGAAGTCAGAAAATTCGCTGCCCAGGGCGGTAAGGGGCTCAATATTACGGTCCCACACAAGGTCGCGGCTTTCGAAATTACCGAAACCAATACGCGCCGTGCAGAAGCCGCACGCTCCGCCAACACCCTGGTGCTGGGCGAGGATGGAGAAATCCTGGCAGACAATACCGATGGCGCCGGTCTCGTTACCGACCTGGTTGAGAATCTCAATTTCAAACTGGAAGACCGCCGGATCCTGATTCTGGGTGCCGGCGGTGCGGTAAGGGGCTTGCTTGGGCCTGTTATCGCGCAGAATCCGAAACTGGTAGTGATTGCCAACCGTACGCCGAACAACGCCCTCGAATTGGTTGACGAACTCGGGATATCCAGCTTTGTTGAGACCACCGGTCTGGACGAATTAACCGACAATACTTTTCATCTGATTATCAACGGAACCTCCGCCAATCTTTTTGACAAGCGACCACCAATATCGGCCGACCTGTTTACCCGGCATACCCTTTGTTATGACCTTAATTACGGCAGACAAGAAACGCCGTTTACGCGCTGGGCGGCACAAAACGGGGCCCGCGCCACGATGGGCTGGGGTATGCTGGTGGAACAGGCTGCGGAATCTTTCTATATGTGGCGAGGCGTAAAACCGAACACTATCCCGGTCCTCCAATCCCTGCTCAAACGACCCTGACGCACAACTTGGCTCCTAGTCCGGCTTATTCATGAATAATACGGGCTAGCGCATCGTTACCAGTTCCTCTGCGCTGGTCGGGTGAATGGCGACGGTGTTGTCAAAATCTTCTTTTGTGGCGCCCATGCCGACGGCGACAGAAAACCCCTGCATCATTTCGTCGGCGCCAACGCCAATAATGTGGACACCGACGACTTTCTCATGCTCGCCGGCAGTGATCAATTTCATCGCGGCACGACCCTTGCTCTGCAAAACCGCGTAATACATCGGCACGAATGCAGAGTGATACACCTGCACAATATCCCCATATTCCGCCCGTGCCTCGGCCTCGGTCAGACCCACGGTCCCGATCGGCGGGTGGCTGAACACAACCGTCGCGATGTTGCTGTAATCCAGGTGCCGGTCGTGCTGGTTATCGAACAAGCGGTCAGCGAGACGGCGTCCGGCTGCAATAGCGACCGGCGTTAAACTCACCCGCCCGGTGACATCGCCAATGGCGTAAATGCGCTCGGCGCCGGTGTTTTGAAAATCGTCAACCAGCACGAATCCTCTGCCATCGACATCGACGCCCGCCTTGTGCAGAGCCAGATGCTGGGTATTCGGATTGCGACCGACTGCCCACAACAGGCAATCGAAATCATTGAACACTCGCCCATCGCTGGTTTCCAGGAAAAGCCCGCCCTGCTCGGTACCCGCTTTCGACGGTATCGCCTCGGTGACGACCGTTATGCCGTCTTTCGCCATGGCCTCGCCAAGTTCCTGCTGAATCATGTCGTCGAAGTTACGCAACACGCCATCGAAGCGGACAAACATACTGACTTCCGACCCAAGCGCGCGAAACATGGCCGCCAGTTCAACCGCTACATAGCCACTGCCAACGACTGCAACCCTTTCAGGCCGTTCCTCGAGTTCGAAAAACCCGTCCGAAGTAATACCGTACTCGGCACCGGGGATCTCGGGCCGCGCCGGGTAGCCGCCGGTAGCAATGACGACGTGTTTACCCTGGTAGGTTTTTCCGCCCGCGGAAATTGCATGGGGCCCGGTGAATCTTCCGTTTTCGGCAATATGGGTGACGCCTTTAGCCTCGATGTTTTTGGCGTATATCGAATTCAGCCGCGCAACATATGCATCGCGCCTGGTTTTTATCGCACCCCAGTCATGGCGCCAGGAATCCAGGTCAAAGCCATAGTCGCTTGCATCGGCCAGACCATGCGCCAGTGCCGCGGTACTCCACATGACTTTTTTCGGCACACAGCCGACGTTAACGCAGGTGCCGCCGAGCGGTTTGGGTTCGAAAACCGCAACGCTGGCGCCGTAATCGGCTGCGCGTTGCGCTGCTGCCAGGCCGCCGCTGCCGCCGCCAATGACCAGCAGGTCAAAATTCAAAGACATGAACTGCTCCTCAAAAAAGCGTCAGGCACAATGATATACTGATTGCACATTCCTGACGGCGTATCAAAATGATCGGTCTGGTTATTTTTCTCTCGGTTGTTCTCGTCCTGTTGTTGTATTTCACGAAAATCTACAACAACCTCGTATCGCTCAGGGAAAACGTCAAGAAAGCCTGGTCCAATATTGACGTACTCCTCAAGCAACGGCACGACGAATTGCCAAAACTGGTTGAAACCTGCAAGCGGTACATGCAATTCGAGCAGGAAACGCTGGAACGGGTCATGCAGGCGCGAGCGGCTGTAGCGACTGCCCGCGAGCAGGGAGATGTCGCCGGAGTGGGTGCCGCCGAAGGAGCCCTGCGCATGGGCCTCGGCAAGCTGTTTGCAGTGGTCGAAAACTACCCGGAACTGAAAGCCGACCAGGGTTTCGAACACCTGCGCCAGCGGATCACCGGGATCGAGGAATCGATCGCCGACCGCAGGGAATTTTATAACGACGGCGTCAATCTGAATAATGTTCGCATTGCCCAGATTCCCGATGTCATCATCGCCGGCATGTTCGGTTTCAAAGGGGCCGAGTTGCTCGAATACAGCGAGGCAGAGACCGCCGATGTCGATATGAAGGAGCTGTTCGAATAGCTTCATGAACCTGCCCGGCCTGACTGAAATTACAGCCCAGGTCCAGGCCTGGGATGCGGCCGAGTTTTGGTTCTGGTCTCTGGCCGCGCTGGGTTTTTCGGCGCTGAGTTTCATCAAGGCCTTCAAGGGCCTGCACAAATCCAGGCTGCTGGAAGATACGCCAACGTCACTGATTCGTTCCGCCAGCCAGGGTTACGTTGAATTTGAAGGCACCGGCAGGCGACTTGACGGCGAACCGGTTATCGCGCCGCTGACCGGAACCGCCTGCACCTGGTGGTCCTTTACGATTGAGGAGCGCAAGACCTACCGCGTCAACAAGACCCGCCATACACACTGGCAAACCATCAACAGTGGCAGCAGCGATGCGTTGTTCGAACTCGAAGACACCTCCGGTCGCTGCATAGTCGACCCCGAAGGCGCCGAGGTATTCCCCAGCGCTACCCAGAGCTGGCGCGGGAGCAATGCATGGCCAGAAAAGCACGGGCGCGGAGTTTTCGGTCGTTATCGCTATACCGAGAGACGAATGCATACCGGCGATCCCTTGCTCGTCATCGGCTACCTGACCACCCACCGGGCAGCGGAAACTACCAATTTTGCCGAGGAAGTGCGCGTATTGCTGGCCGACTGGAAGTCCCGCCAGAGCATGCTGGTCAGGCTTTACGATAAGGACAACGATGGTGTCCTGGATCTCAGGGAATGGGAAGAAGCCCGCCGGGAAGCTGAGGCGCAGGTTCGCAGGGAGAGCGCCGAGGAGTTTCGCCACCCGGGCATTGCGGTGATTGGCGCACCACCCGATGACCGCAGCTTCCTGATGGCGGCGAAGAACCAGGCACAAGTCATCAAGCACTATCGGCGGGGCGCGGTTTTCGGGCTCAGCCTGTTCTTCCTGTTGCTGGCTGTGGGCGTCACGTTGATCAGTATGCGGCTGGGCTGAATCCATGACTCCAGCCTGCTAAGATTCACCGATTTTGCGGCTGTTGCCACGCATGAGATCAATCGACATCGTCACCCAGAAACAGAGCAGTTATTCGGGTCTGCCCATTTTTTCTTCACTAAAGGCCGAAAAAGTAGTGCCTGCGGTCCGTGAAATGCTCGCAGACGCCCGCGAGAAACTGGAGATGATTCGCCAGGCGGAACCCGGCTGGGAAACCACGGTGCTGCCGCTGGAGCTACTCAATCATCAGATTTCAAGAGCCTGGTCGCCGGTCAGCCACATGAACAGCGTAGTCAATACGCCCGAGTTGCGCCAGGCCTACAACCAGTGCCTGCCGTTGCTAAGCGATTTTTTTACTCAACTCGGTCAGGACCAGCTCCTCTACCAGGCCTATTGCAAGACCGAGCGGGATGACGAAGATCTGAGCGCGGAACAAAGGCAGGTACTAAAACTCGCGATTCAGGACTTTCGCCTGGGCGGCGTTGGTCTGGAACGCGACAAGCAACTGTTGTTTGCGGAGAACACCAGCAAGCTGGCGACACTGCAATCCAGATTCGAGGAAAACCTGCTCGATGCCGGTAATGCCTGGAAAAGGCAGATCAGCGATCCGGCTATTGTTGCCGGTCTGCCTGCCAGCCTGCTGGAATCGGCCGCAGCGACCGCTCGCGATAATAATGTCGATGGCTGGCTGTTGCGGCTGGACCAGCCGACCTACCATGCCGTTATGAGCCACGCGGACAACCGTGAGTTGCGGGAAGCATTTTACGAGGCCTGGGTTACCAGGGCATCCGACCAGGGACCGCATGCGGGACGCTGGGACAACTTCGAAATCATGGAAGAAATCATGGGCCTGCGACATGCGAACGCCCGCCTGCTCGATTTCGATAATTTCGCCGCTTACTCGATGACGCCAAAAATGGCGGATTCGGTTGCGGAAGTTTCTTCTTTCCTCACCGACCTCGCGCAGAAATCAGCCCGCCGAGGCAAGGAAGAATTAGCGGAGCTGGTGGATTTTGCCGGAAAACCACTGGCGGCATGGGATCTCGCTTATTACAGCGAGAAACTGAAGCAATCACGCTGCGGAATCTCTGAGGAAGAACTGCGGCCTTATTTCCCGGTCGATCGCGTCCTGCCAGGTTTGTACTCGCTCGCAACCCGCTTGTTTGGAATTCACCTGGAGCCCCGTAACGACATCGATACCTGGCACGACGACACCGTCTTTTACGAGCTGCGCGCCGCGGATGGCGAGCTTATCGGTGGCCTCTACGTTGACCTGTACGCTCGGCCCGCCAAGCGCGGCGGCGCGTGGATGGATGAGTGCATCGGCCGAGTCAGGATCCGCCAGGTCTGCGAGCAGCCGGTAGCCTACCTGGTCTGCAACTTTATGCCGCCGCTGAACGGGCGCCCGGCGTTACTCACGCATTCCGATGTAGTCACATTATTCCACGAGTTTGGCCATGCTTTGCATCACCTGCTGACACAGGCGAGTTACCCAAGCGTAGCCGGTATCAATGGGGTCCCGTGGGACGCTGTCGAACTCCCCAGCCAACTGATGGAGAACTTCGCCTGGGAACCCGAGGTGCTGTCGATGATTTCCGGTCATTGCGAGACAGGTGAACCGCTGACTCAGAATATCGTTGACCGCTTGCTCGGCAGCCGGCAATTCCAGTCGGGTTTGCAAATGCTGCGGCAGCTCGAGTTCGCGATCTTCGACTTGCGCCTTCATGCCGACTATGACCCGGCCAGGGGGGCGAGAATCCTGGAAACACTACGCGATGTACGCGACGAAATTTCCATCGTCCCCGTGCCGGACTGGAACCGTTTTGCCAGCGGCTTTTCCCATGTCTTCGCGGGCGGCTACGCCGCTGGCTATTACAGTTATAAATGGGCCGAAGTCCTGGCGGCAGACGCTTACGCAGCATTTGGCGAAGAAGGATTATTCAATCATGAGGTTGCCGACCGATACCGTCAAAGCATTCTTGCCCAGGGTGGCGCCAGGGGAGCGATGGAAAATTTTGTCGCCTTTCGTGGCCGGCCACCCCGCCCCGACGCGCTGCTTGAGCAGGCAGGAATTTTAGATCATGCGGCAGCACCGAGCTGAATTCGGATGAAGATCAGTACCTGGAATGTCAATTCCCTGCGGGTCCGGATAGAGCATGTTTGCGACTGGTTGCAGGAAAATCAGCCTGACGTGCTTGCTTTGCAGGAACTCAAAATCACCAACGACCTGTTCCCTTTCGAGCAGATTGCGGAAAGTGGTTACCGGGCAGTTGCCAACGGCCAAAAGACCTACAACGGTGTGGCGATCCTCAGCCGCGAAGAGCCGGTTGACCTGGTCCACGAGTTACCGGATTTCGAGGATCAACAGCGCAGGGTACTGGCGGCTACAATTGGTGATTACAGGGTAATCAATTTGTATGTACCCAATGGCCAGATCGTAGACTCGGACAAATACAAATACAAACTGAACTGGCTTGACGCGCTGCATGACTTTTTGCAGGAGCAGATTTCCATGTTCCCGAATCTTGTGGTTCTGGGTGATTTCAATATTGCCCCCGACGACCGGGATGTACACGATCCGGAAGGCTGGCAAGGAAATGTCCTGGTCAGCGACAAGGAGCGCAATGCGCTGAAAAAGATTCTCGACCTGGGAATGGTGGATACCTTCCGTCAATTCGAGCAGGCGGAGAATATTTTCAGCTGGTGGGATTACCGTGCCGGCGCTTTCAGGCGCAATCGGGGTCTTCGAATCGACCTGGTGCTTGCCAGTAAAAGCCTGGCCGGGAAATGCCTTTCCTGCGATGTCGATATTGAGCCACGGACCCTGGAACGCCCATCCGACCACGCGCCGGTGAGTGCCGTTTTCAGCGCCAAACCTTCAATCTGGCCCCGGAAAGTGTGAACTGCGTCACAAAATAATCGCCTACTGCTGCTCTTTTCCCCTATTTACGCTTCATCGGTTGATGTATACGACCACCTTTAATTAGACTCAGATAGTCTTTAGGCCCGAAACCGGGTTTTGAAGCAGGCGAGCGTCACCAATATGCAGCCATACAGACAAAGCGATTACGATGTAACGAACACAGTGCAGGTCAGTTCGCCGGCAGCCGTAACGACGGCGGTGTTTGAGACGCTCGCCAAGGCATTCCCCGACGAGGATTTTATTCATGCACGCCAGGCGTACGTGGATTTCGAAAGGCTGTTTACCGGAAAGTGGCCCGGCTTCCTTGGCTGCGACACGGTTTATCACGATATTCAACACACGCTGGATATGTCGCTGGCAGTTGCGAGAATTCTCACTGGCCATGATCTGAGTGTTCCGTCAGATGAGCGCCTTGGCGCCAGGCGGGTGGAGCTTGGCATTATCGTCGCGCTTTTTCACGATGCCGGCTTCATCCGGAAAGATAAAGAAAATACGATTTATCGTCATGGGGCCGAACTGACTCAGTCGCATGTTGGGCGCAGCGCTGAACTTCTGAAATCATATCTGCCAACCATCGGCCTGGCAAACCAGGCGGAATTGGCCAGCGTTATTGTCCATTTCACCGGTTATGAAATTCCACTTGATGAAATCCAGGTCGACGATCCTCTGGACATGAGACTGGGTCATCTGGTCGCGACCGGGGACATGATTGCGCAAATGGCAGATCGTTGTTACCTGGAAAAATGCCGGGATCGCCTGTTCCCGGAATTTGTGCTGGGTGGCGTCAATTTGCTGGACAGCGACGGGCCTGACGAGCCTGACTGGACACCCGAGGAGTTGCTGCGCCGAACCCCGATGTTCTTCGACCAGGTAATGAAGGAGCGCCTGGACGGCACATTTAACAGTGGCTACAAATACCTGGAAGTGCTTTTTGAGGGAAAAAATCCATACCTGGAGTCGATCAAGCAGAGCATCGATTATCTCCAGCACATTATCGATACCGGGAAATGGGACCTGCTAAGACGCGAGCCGCCGGTTTTTTCCTGGCAACCGGATGAGGACGACGCGATCACCGTCATCCAGAAACTAGCGGCCGCAGATCTCAAGAAACTCGCTCGTTAGCAGTCTGTGATATTCGCCATCAGGGAGGGTCACTGACATTCAGTACGTATTGTGAAAATATTTCCGCCAGCTGCCCCGAAATAATATCCAGACCCAGCACATCGCTGCCGGCCAACGCCTCTTTCAGGATCTCTACAGTCATGGATTGCAACGCCTGCACCGACACCGGCGCAAAACTCAGATGCCACGGTTCGCGTTGAACACCATCATTGGACCCCGTGTAGGGCCGATAGAAATCGGTCTCCGGCAGGCGCCTTTCGAGCCACTCGCCTAGCTTCCAGAACACGCCGTCGCTTGCGAACTCCTCTTTTACCAACCGAACCCGGTAGCCTTCGGGAACCGCGGCCCGGTCGATAATATCCAGCTCGCTACCCCAGTGATGCCTGCTCGCGCCAGGCAAAGCCGACCAACGAAGAATGGCTGTCACCAGTTCACCCTTGTTCAGCACTGAGTGTTCCAGCTCGATGCCGTCTGCATCGAACAGCGGTCGCTCGCCCCTGTATTTCGCATTCCAGATTTCAAGTTGTGTTTTGAAGGTTCGAAAAGCGCTGACCGCTTCCAGTTCTATGCCGTCATCGGCCGCCATCGCTGTCAACGCCAGAAATGCCTGTGCCGCCAGCGGGTGAAGCTGCATGCCCAGTTCCTCAACCGGCAGCACGTGGCTGTCCTTTTGGCCCGTCAATTGTGCGGCAGTTAGCATCCGGTCAGCCCGCGTGCGCAGTCAAGGTTCCATCGCGGTAATCGCGCATGGCCTGCTCGACCTCCTCGCGCGTGTTCATCACGAAAGGTCCTTGCTGTACAACAGGCTCTCCCGTTGGTATTGCCGAGAGGAACAAAATACCCGCCCCCTGATCACCGGCTTCGACCCGCCAGTGATCGCCATCGCCAAGCAATGCTGCCCGCCACCGAGCCACGCTGCTGGCCTGGCCAGGCTCTCCCGAGTGTACCTGCCCGTCATAAACATAGAAAAAAGCGTTGCGATCGGGCGCCACCTCACATTCGAATACCTCACCGGGCACCAGTTGCATATCGAAAAAATCGACAGCGGTCGCATTGCCGGCTACCGCGCCAACCGTCCGTTTGTCCTCAGATCCGAAATGGCCGGCGATAATTTTCGCCATACCCCCACCTGGCAAACGGACTTGCGGTATGTCTTCCGGCTTGATATCGCGATAGCTGGCCGGCGCCATTTTCAACGAACCGGGCAGGTTGATCCATAACTGGAATCCGCGTAGCAAACCATCCTGTTGCTGCGGCATCTCGGAATGAATAATACCACCGGCCGCATTCATCCATTGCACCGCCCCCGGTCCCAGCTCACCCCGGTTTCCCATGTGATCCTCATGCAGCATGCGACCAGCCAGCATATAGGTAACCGTTTCAAAACCCCGGTGCGGGTGCGACGGGAAACCTCCAATGTAGTCATCCGGATCGTCGGAGTTGAATTCGTCGAGCAGGAGAAAGGGATCCAGGCGCGCCCACTGGGACTGGCCCAGGCTGCGCCGCAATCTGACACCGGCGCCGTCACTGGTCTCCAGCGCGGTTATGACTCTTTTTACCGGTTTGATGCTCATAAATGATCGTGGTTCGCCAGCGCAAACATGGCTTGCCACTTCCTGCGAGGATAGTTGATAGGGAGTCGAATGTCGTCATATATTGGCCAATTCAACGGTCCCTTTCGGCAGGGGTTTTGTACCGCAAAGCCGAAATCCTCGGCGGCGCCACGGGTCACAAATAGACAGGAGGCCCTTCATGGTCAATATCGCTCGGTTTTTAACGCTGGTTTCGATTTCTCTAATTGTTCTGCTGCCCGTTACTGCCGCACAAGACCTCGGCCAACCCGGCGAACCGCCGGCCGCGGGCGGTGTACCGATGACACTGGACAGAATAGATGAACTGGTCAGGCGCATCGATGCGGATGCCATTCGCAACGGCAATTCGTGGCAAATCAACTACCGGGATATGCCCATTTATGTGATCGCCGACGATAACGCCGACCGGATTCGCATTGTGGCGCCGGTTACTAATGCGGCGATCCTGAGCGAAGGGCAACTGCTCCGCCTGATGCAGGCGAATTACGAGTCCGCACTGGACGCCCGTTACGCGATCGCACAAGGCACGTTATGGGGCGCATTCATTCATCCCTTATCGATCCTCGACGAACGGGAGTTTTTTTCGGGAATGGGGCAAACGATGTCGCTGGTGGTCACCTATGGGACGACTTTTTCATCCGGTGCACTGACCTTTAGCGGAGGCGATTATTACGACGACGGTGAAGACCCGGATGAAACGGATGTCTTTGGCGACATAATGGAAAAAGGAGAGCAGATATAGCCCGGTGGCGGAGCAAAATGAACCGCTAGAAATACCGCTGAATTTTTTTGACGCGCCGGTTGAAAGCTTTGGTACGCGTTTTCGGGTTGTTATCGACCGGCGACGGCAGTGTGGCTGCCAGCTCGATGGCCTGCCAGTTGGAAAGTCTGGATGCGGGAATTCCCCAGTAATAACGAGCGGCCGCATCGACGCCGTAGATGCCGCGGCCAAACTCGGCGACATTGATGTAGTGTTCGAGTATGCGCTTCTTGCTCAGGCTTCTTTCCATGCCGATCGTCAGAACCAGCTCGTGCCATTTGCGCAGGGGATTACGTGAGGGGCTAAAAAAAACATTTTTTACTGTTTGCTGGGAAATCGTGCTGGCACCGTATACCAGACGCTTCTCGGAAAGGTTGTATTCCATGGCTTCCTTGAGCGCATCGATATCCACGCCCTGGTGAGAGTAAAAGTTGGCATCCTCGGCAACGATCAATGCACGAATCATGGCGCGCGGCACAATTTCGATGCGGACCGGGTTCCAGCGGAGTCTGGGCCAGTCTTTATGGCGGTGTCGCTCGAATTCATAACTGCTGATGAAACTGGATCTTTGAATCGGGCCTTCCGCATATAAATCCCAATCCGGCCAAATGCCGATCAGGTAACCCAGGTCCATGATGATCAGTATAGGCACTACCCGGATGCCGATGCGCAGCATGCGGATGACGAATGGAATGCGAAAAAACGCAGGAAACTTTTTCGATCTTCTCAAAACATTCTCCGCAAGCCGGATCGGGTCTGAGACACACTTGCATTGGCCGAAAACCACTTCAACGACCTGTGTCCCGTCGCAAGGTCCTGCGGATCGCCTGGCAAAACGCCGATACGATCAGAATTGCGCACGAAGGCTTACCCGCTAAACGCTGGCACCATGGTTAATCTACTGGCGGAAACCCAGCGCGGGCCTTGCTTTCAAGCGCTTCAAGCCACAGCTGGTGGTACTTCTGCATTATGTTCGGCATGAATATATTTCCGAGCCTTGCCAGCCAACCGTGTTGCGTCTCCTCGGTAAATACGCGGCATCCACGATGGAAAATAGGTCGTATTTGACCGCGGCGGAGCCATCGCCAAGAACCCGCCCCCGCGCTAGCTCGGCGCAAGTGACGTGCGTTGTAGCGTCGAAGTAGCGACACGACACTACGGCTTGACGCTCTGTGACTCGCAGTCGACCCGCTTCATGGGAAAATCGACTGTTCTGATTCCACCTTCGACCTCACCCTCAATCCTCGCCACGAGATTTCCCTCGGCTTTCAGGCTATAAATGATTCGCTGAGGAAAGTCGTGAGCAAGATTTTCAAAGATGACTTCACCATCAGACAGCCGCACCATGAGGAAGGTTGCCTCGGCCTGTCCCGAAGGATTGGCAATGTACTCGATCCCGCCAGCCGCGGTTTCGCGAATCCGCAAGAACTCGTACGCCACTGTCCTGGAGTTTTTGACCGTTCGGCTAACACCGAGCAAAGTTTTGCCAGCGGGAACGGTCCATTGCTCGCCCGAGCCGGCCTCCCCCCGAACACTCGCCCAACACCCGGCCAACCAAGCTAGATCCTCGACAGAAACCGGCTCCTGTGCTGACGTTACCGAGGGAAGGCCCACAATCAAAGAGACCACTAAAGCGATGCAGACTTTCATTTGCTGCCTCCAATGCATGGATCGTCGGCTAACCTTGTGGTCGGGGTCGCAAAATATCAAGGTGCGCCTATAAAGCCGAACAGAGACAAGACGTTCGTGAGCATAGCCCATTTTCCGAAGATAGTGCTGCTGCGCCCGGAAGATGTCTGTTTGGCGATTTTCTTGTGCAAGCAAGAAAAATGACGGGTAGGTTTGCTCGCTTCATTGACTGGCTATGCTGCATTTAGCTTCTTGACCTTTATACCCTTCTTGTCTTTCTTGGTAACCCAAAGATCGTACTGCGATTGCTGAGCTAGCCAACTTTCCGGAGATGTATCGAACGCCATAGATAGCCTCAGCGCCATTTCTGCGCTAATACCGGCTCGACCATTAAGGATCGATGACAGAGTCTTTCTACTGACACCCAGACCTGCCGCCGCTTCCGTGACACTCAGGCCCAATGGCTCGATACATAGTTTGCGAATTACCTCACCGGGGTGAGGTGGGTTGTACATTTGCATAGACATATCAATGGTAGTCCTCGTAACCAATGTCGGTCACTTCTGTTCCGTCAAACTTGAAAGTGACTCTCCAGTTTCCACTCACTCGGACGGACCAGCGACCGCGATACTTTCCCGTCAATCGATGCAAATGCAGGCCGGGCAAATCCATATCCCGTGGCGTTGTCGCTGCACCGAGCCGACCTAGAATTAGCCTCAGACGCGGGGCATGGGCCGCCTGGATCCCAGATTTTATTCCTTTCAAAAAGAATCGCTCCAGGCCTTTGTGTCTAAAGCTTTGGATCACGGGGCGTAGCGTAACCTATTACGTTACGCGTTACAACCCATGGAGACCGCATAACGACCTGCATGCGCTGGTTAGGGGGCTCGCCATCAAGCCTGCTACGGACCAAAAGCACAGCTAATGGCACCATTAGTAGCTGACCGGACCAAGCGGCAAGAATGGACCTCCAGAGAGAGGCAAAGTGTGGGTTTCCTACCCAACTCCAATTCCAGAACAAGAAGGTTGGTACGACCGCGAAGAGCGTGTAAATTAGCAATCGCCGCGGACGTAGCAAACAGAGTAAAAGGGCTACTGGCAAGGACAAAACAACAGTAATCAGCAAGTCTTGAACCCACATAAAGACATCCAGCCAGAAGCCGTCACCGACCACGTCAACCGCCCACTGCAGCGTACCCAGGCCGGCGACCCTAGCGAATATCCCCACCGCATAAAAAATAAGTATTGAGCCGAGGAATCCGATCGTTGCGGCTGCGATTGAGTTTACGATTAGGCGGTTAGTCGTGGCCACAAGAACTCCCTAACTGTTAATTCTATGGGCGGAGCAATATAACACCGTTAAATCGTGGATTAGAAGCGTCTGCGCTTTATCTACCTCAGACCGATGTTTATGCGGTGCTGTTGCCTTATTCGACGGTAACTGATTTCGCCAGGTTGCGTGGCTGATCGATGTCGGTGCCCTTTAATACGGCCGCGTGATAGGACAGCAGTTGCAGCGGTAGCGTATAAACAATGGGCGCCTGCATCTCCTCGACATGTGCGGGCATGGTCAGCACGGTAACGCCGGGTTCTGATTTGAAACCGGCATCTGGATCGGCGAAAACAAACAATTCACCGCCGCGTGCGCGAACTTCCTGCAGGTTCGATTTCAGTTTTTCCAGTAATTCGTTGTTTGGCGCGACTGTAACAACAGGCATGTCGTCATCCACCAACGCGAGCGGTCCGTGTTTAAGCTCGCCGGCCGGATAGGCTTCGGCGTGGATATAGGATATCTCCTTGAGCTTCAGCGCCCCTTCCATCGCGATCGGGTGTTGGATGCCGCGGCCAAGGAAAAGTGCGTGATGCTTGTCGGCGAATCGCTTGGCCAGTTGCTTGATTTCCCCGTCGAGTTCAAGCGTCTGTTTTAGCAGGTCGGGGAGTTGTGTCAGTTGCCCGATCAGTTTTTGCTCGGCGTCCGCATCGAGCGCGCCACCACGGCCCAGCGCGATAGCCAGTAGCGCGAGCGCCGTCAGTTGGGTCGTAAATGCCTTGGTGGATGCAACGCCGATTTCTGGCCCGGCCCGCGTCATCAACACCAGGTCGGACTCGCGGATCAATGAACTTTCGGCCACGTTACAAATGGCGAGGTGGGCAAGGTAGCCTTTTTTCTTCGCCGCCCGCAGGGCTTCCAGTGTATCGAGCGTTTCTCCGGATTGTGAGATAGTCACGAACAATGTGTTGTCTGAAACGACCGCATCGCGATAGCGGTATTCGCTGGCGATATCAACGCTGCATGGCAAGCGGCAAATCTGCTCGATCTGGTAGCGGGCCACCAGGCCGGCATGATAACTGGTGCCACAGGCAATGATGTGTACGGCCCGGGTCTTCCTGAATACTTCATGCGCCTTTAGGCCGAACGCCTGTTCCAGCAAATGGCCGCCGGCGACCCGTTCAGCCAGTGTATTGGCCACCGCCTCTGGCTGCTCGAAAATCTCCTTGAGCATGAAGTGGCGATACTGTCCTTTGTCCATGGCGTCTGCGCTGAGTTGGCTTTCCCGTACCGGCCGGTCAGGACCATTTCCTTCATTGTCGAGAACCTTCACCGACGCGCGGGTGATTTCGGCGACATCGCCATCCTCGAGAAATATAAAGCGGCGCGTTTCCGGCAACAGTGCGGCCACATCAGAAGCCACATAGTTTTCACCGTTCCCCAAGCCGAGCACGACCGGCGTGCCGCAACGGGCGGCAATCAAGCGGTCGGGAAACTTGCTGCTGATAATTACCAGGGCATAAGCGCCAACCAGTTCGGCTACCGTCGCACGAACCGCGGAAAGCAGATCGTTATTTTTCCGGAGATGAAAATCGATGCGATGGGCGACAACCTCGGTATCCGTCTCCGATTCGAATTCATAGCCAGCAGCGAGCAACTCCTGCTTCAGGGACAGGTAGTTTTCGATTATGCCATTGTGAACGATCGATAAATGATCGCCCGAACTCTGTGGGTGCGCGTTGACCTCGTTCGGTTCGCCATGGGTTGCCCAACGTGTATGTGAAATCCCGATAGTACCTAGCATCGGGTTTTCATCGAGCCCGTTCTGCAAGGCCTGCACCTTGCCTACTCGACGCAGACGATGCATTTTCTTTTTTTCATCGACCACCGCTATCCCGGCCGAATCGTAGCCACGGTACTCCAATCGGCGCAGCCCCTCCATTAGGATGGGAACGACGTCTCTTTCGGCGATTGCTCCAACGATGCCGCACATACGATTCTTCGCTATTCCCTGGCTTTCTTCCGTGGGCTCTTCCAGCCCTTGACTATCGTCTGCCTGCTGCGCGCCACCGTCAGTTCATTCGCTGGGGCGCTCTTGCAGATCGTGGAGCCAGCACCGATGGTTGCGCCTTTCTCCAGGGTTAGCGGTGCAACCAGTTCGACACCGGAACCGATAAACACATCGTCCTCTATGATCGTCTTGAATTTATTCGCGCCATCGTAATTGCAGGTAATCGTTCCTGCACCGACGTTTACGCGCTCGCCGATCTCGGTGTCGCCGATATAGCTAAGGTGATTGACCTTGCTGCCTTTGCCGATATGGCTTCTTTTGACTTCGACGAAGTTGCCCAGCTTTGCCGATGCTTCCAGCACTGTCCCGGGCCGGACCCTGGCAAACGGGCCCAGTTCGCAGGACTCGCCAATCTCTGCATCTTCGATAACCGTATTCGCATGCACTTTGCAGCCAGTACCAAGTTTTGAATTTCGGATAATGACGTTCGGGCCGATGCTGACGCCATTACCCAACTCAACGTCGCCTTCGAAAATCGCATTGATATCGATGACCACATCACGGCCGCAACTGAGCTTGCCGCGCACATCCACACGCGCCGGGTCAAGCAGGGTCACACCATTGCGCATCAGGCCGGCAGCCTTTTCAGCACGATTCGCCGACTCGAGCTCAGCCAGTTGTTGTTTGTCGTTCACGCCCATTACCTCGATTTCACGCTTAGCGATCAGTATGTCTACCGGGTATCGATCCGCCACCGCCATCGCGATGACATCGGTCAGATAATATTCGCCTTGCGAGTTGTCGTTCCCCAGTTTTTCCAGCCAGTTCCTCAGATGCCTGGCCGGACAAGCCAGTATGCCAGTATTGACCTCGCATACCGTTAATTCGGTCTCATTGGCTTCTTTTTGTTCGACGATTTTTTGTGCCTGGCCTTGGCCGTTCCTGATTATCCGGCCATACCCGGTCGGGTCGGTCAGCATCACGCTGAGCAAGGCCAGCGCTCCCGAACCGGCTTTTTCCAGCAATTCCGTCAGGGTAGCTTCTCTGATCAGCGGAACGTCTCCGTACAGGACCAGGACTACACTGTCATCTGCGATTCCCGACATTGCCTGGGTGACCGCATGGCCGGTGCCCAGTTGCTGCGCCTGCAAAATCCATTCGACCGGCCAGTCTGCCAGGGCCTGCGGGACTTGGTGGCCGCCATACCCGTAAACAACGTACACCGCCTCGGCATCCAGACCGCCACTGCGCTCCAACACATGCTCCAGCAACGGCCGGCCCGCCAAAGGCTGGAGAACCTTCGGCAGTTCAGATGTCATGCGGGTGCCTTGTCCAGCGGCCAGGATGACGATATCCACCGGCATCAGCTTCCATTCAATGAGAAACTGTAATCATACCCTGCCAACTGCTGGATCGCAGAAAATTGGTCATAAGTCATGGGCTTATGGAGGATTTCTGGCGGTCACTTTTCCCAGGCGATGGCTTTGAACTCGAAATCGCGACGAGTTGGGTTGACCACGCAAAACCGCTGACCGGTCGGCGCCTCCATTACCCACCAGCGCCTTACTTTGGCAATTCGCTTCGCACCGAGTTTTTCCAGGCGGTCGACTTCGGCCTCGATATCATCGGTCTCGATGTCCAGGTGCAAACGACTGGAGTGACTGACTTTTTGAACTTCGATGTGCACCTCGTCGTCCGGCGTTTCCAGCATGGCATAGTCTTTTTCAGCCGGATCGTCACTGCATGACCTGGCGTAACCAAGCGCTTTGCTCCAGAACTCGGCAGCGGCGTCCAGGTCGTCGGTATCGCAATCGATGATAAATCCGGCCAGACGGCTGTGGTGCATGGTTTTGTCCTCTCAGTTCAGCGTGTGTTTGCCGGTGTATTGTCCGCTAGCATCCTGCCGGCGACTTCCTTCAGGAGTTTAACGGCTACCATCGCCGTCATGTCGTTGATATCGCGCCTCGGGTTGTAACAGACGATATCCGCCCCGATGACCGTCCCCGCCATGCGATGAATAATGTCGATCAGCATCCTGACCGACATACCCCCCGGCTCATGATGTGAGACGCCGGGAGCATAAGCCGGGTCAAGGACATCCATGTCTATCGTCAGGTAAAACGGGCCTGAGAAATCGGGTGCAAAAGACGATGGATCAAAATTCCTCATTTCCCAGGTTTCTACGCCGAATCGTTTCGCCTGCTCTTTCTGATGTGCGTTCTGGGCTCTGATCCCGACCTGCACCAGGCGGGAGGCCAAACGATTCTCCATGATCCGGGCGAACGGACAGGCATTAGACAGAGGATTACCGTCATATTCGTCATACAGATCCGGATGCGCGTCGAAGTGCAAAATACCGACCGGTCCGTGCCTGGCATGAATCGCCCGCATGATTGGATAAGTGATGGCATGGTCACCACCCAGGCTCAGCGGCAGCGCACCGTTGTCGAGAATTTCGGCAATATGTTTCTCGATTTCCATCAAAGCGTCTGGGCCGGACCCGATTTCGCGATCACCCAAGTCAACGAAACGGGAATTCTCATTCAGATCAACCCCCAATTCCGATGCCAGGTTCGCCGATCCGTTATGCATTACCTCACGAATCTTCGCCGGCGCCTCAGCAGGCCCTTTCATGAAAGACGAATTTGAGTCCGAACAGAGTCCAATTAGCGCAACATCATTTTTTTTCAATGGGCCCTCCAATCGAAAACAGGCCGGTCATCCCGACCGCGAGTGATAAATCGAGTTCAACGGCAAAGAAACAGAGTGAGGAACGAGCCGGGCTTTCGTCATTCGAGTGCACTTGCCATCTCAGGCGGTATTGAACAGTCAAACATAACCAGCCTCCTTGTATCTTCGATAGCCTGCCGTCGTTAGTTCTGCAAGCTCCCTAAACAACTCTTGATCTGGTGACTTGAAATTGAAACAGGATTTTCCTTGCATCCTCCGCTTAAGCTCAGGCGAAATACCCGAAAGTAATTCTGAAAAAACGTAGACGGGCATTAAATGATAACTAACATAACTTTTTGTGATCCGCACCGCACCGAAAAACATAGGCTGTTTATTTTTCATAATGTACTTGGTATCGAGATGAAAGTTACCCGGTTCGTTTTTTACCAACACCAACTCACCAGCAAACTCCGTCATTATGTTTTTCAGATTTTCGAACACGTCTTGAAATCTTGTGCCTTCACTCATCGTTTAACTACCTTACATTCTGGTCTTCTCTGGCACCTAATACCGTGATCAGCGGCCGGCGCTAAGTCAAATATCGGACCCCGCATGCCGTTTTAAATCTGAAGTTTTTAAATTACGGCAAATCGATTGTCTATTGCCCTAGCCGAAATCACGCCAGTGCCGCTTCCCCTCGAGCGCCTTTTGATATTCATCCTTGCTGAGTATATTCTCATCGAGCTTCATGTTCATCTTGCATATTGCCGCAATGAATTGCTCGATTTTTTCCGTCGACCTGAGAACCTCATCAGTCAGGTAATGCTTCAGGTCCTGGCTTTCCAGTTTGTCGCGAACATTATTCTGCTCGCCAAGCAAAATCAGTTGCCGGCCCAGGCAATCAAACCCCTGAGATGTTGGTCTGATTAATCAATAGCCGCGCGCAATACGGGCGCGTCTGCCGGCGACCAGCAACGGATCAGCAGCCGATCGGTCTCGATTCGGTAAGCGATATTGAGAGGTGATTCCGTCATGCCGGCCTCTCTTTCAATGCCGGTTTTCCTAACCGGCCATTGATTTTCCTGGTTTGCTGACGCGCACGCGGGACAGAGTTTTCAAAGCTCAAAAATTTCACCCTCTTCGGCAATCGCGTATCCGTTGGCCAAAACCTGCGCCCGTTCATCGCTGTCGGGCCAGATCGCAGGATTCGTATGATTCAAATGAATAAAACGGATCTTTGACTTCTCTTTCGCCGGCAATTTTGCAAACCGTTGCATGCTGTGGGTGATAAACG
>JACZVC010000022.1:0-1028 GCA_022572885.1 Pseudomonadota bacterium
CTGAAAATTGCAGCCGCGAAAGAACGCACCACGATCGGGGAGCTGATTGAACGCCTGGTGCAGGATAATCTGGACTGAACCCTGAGCTGCCGTTAGCCTCTAAAGTGGAGGCAAAGTAGAGGCAAAAGTAGTGGAAGAGACTAAATTCAAATCTGGAAAAGGGAAAACAGGCGGCAGGGTCAAGGGGACACCCAACAAATCTACGGTTAAGATTAAGCAGGCAATTTTGAACGCCTTCGAGGAAGTGGACGGTGAAAAGTATTTGGTGGGCGTTGCCAAATCAGACCCAAGAACATTCTGTACGCTTTTGGGTAAGGTCATGCCCGCTGCAATGAAGCATGAAATTGAAATCAAAGAGCCACCTCTCACATCCGAGCAACTCATAGCCAGGCTCAAAGAGCTGGACGAGGAATTGGCTAATGTATTACATTAATACGCGGAATTAAACTTCGTGTTTCCGTGCCGTCCAGGGTCGCGGATGAGTTCAGATGAGCCACCTAAAATTTACAATAATAATTTTTGGAGCTGGAGTCCCAAGCACTTTTTTGAAAAAAAGGAAATCGTTTGAGTGTTTCACTATACCCATACCGCGCCATGCCGCCGATGAATTAGGGGGGGTGGGGGGTGCCTGAATCGCGCCCTGGCCCTGGAATATTTGCCCTGTGATTCACGTCAGCAATTGTAATTGTACCCCCAGATATACCCACACTGAAACGACGCACCCCTTGATTGGGAACCTACTCTGATCAATGCAATGGGCCATCAGGCTCGTTCTCCAGTAGTATTTCCCATGCCCCACGCTCTCGGACTAATGCCATTAATGTACAGCTTTATCAACCTGATCTAGCTCGGCTTGCTCTTTGACCTCAAGGTCGTGATCCAGTCGTTTGATGAGTTCTACCAGTTCTGTCTGAATCTCGGCTGACGTGCGCTGGACCACAGTCTCTATAACGTCCTTGTACAGCCCCACAGTCTTACCCAGGAGGTCACAGGCCCTAAGCGTTGCGTGCTCTGCTGGTGTGCCCTTT
>JACZVC010000022.1:1038-56676 GCA_022572885.1 Pseudomonadota bacterium
GTAGCTGGGTTAAAACCAGCTCCCTGTCTGACACCGCAGAGGCGATAAAAGCGCGGTCTTTAGCCCTATTCAGTACCTCAATACGTGTGGTTATCATGGGGTTGCTCATCAATCTTGTTGCTTCCCGGTGAATGCTGGCTGGCTTCATTCTGCTAGTACTGTACGCTTCCCTGTATGCATCACTCATCGTGCAACCTGCTGCCACCGCTCGACAGAAGTGCTGTTGTTTTGGGGTGAGTGCTGATCCTTTCTGTGCCATGGTTGCTCCTGACTTGCTGTACTCCCTATTATACGCGAACTAAACTTGTATCTATCTTGCTTGATGCTGCTGTGTCCAATAACATTGGTCTTGAGCACCATCACGCGCGCACGCGATTTTTTTAAGCGTATGGTTTCGCGCCATGATCTGACCATTGGGAAGCCTTACGGACTTAGCAAAACCCAACATGTAGCCGGACTTTTCCGACGCGGTTACGCGCGCGAAGACCGTAAAATGTCCGGAGTTTTTGGCAGCGACAACGCGCGGGCGTGTATTGGTGCAGAAATTCACCACGAAAACCTGACAAAATCTGACCTGCAAGCGATCGCGTGTCAATTTCAAATTGGCTGAAATGAGGCAATACCAAGGGCAAGGCCGGATCGAGTTATGGTCTTACAAGCGATCTGAGGGGCCGATTTTTTGGTAAACAGGGCCGCCAGCGATCAACAGTTCCGGCTGGAATGCGTAGGATGAATGAAACGGTGTTCCCCTTGCATCGTGGCCCCAGTTTCCGCGCTGGGGTTTTCACAGATATCCTCGACCAAAGCGGACATCACGGGATTGACACAATGGTTAATTTTATCGACCTAAAATCTAATAGGAGATTGCAGCACAGTCACCAACTAGAATTATCCACTATACTTGGATTGTTAATCACAAGAATTATCTCAATCAGTGAGATTGTAGGAGGATCGACTCATGTTCAAGAAAATAGTCATTGGTATTTCATTCGTCGTGGCAGCAGTTTTTTCTACAGTGACGATTGGGGAAGATGCGGTAATTGCCGATCCGCAGCATTACACTGTCGAATTTGAGAACGACAGGGTTCGTGTAATACGGATCAAATACGGCCCGGGCGAGAAGTCCGTTATGCATACACATGGGCCGCACGTGACGATTTTTCTGACCGATAACACCGTTCGCATGACCTTGCCTGACGGTACATCCTCGGAAGTAACTGGAGAAGCCGGTGCCACTTCATGGACTGATGCGGATGAGCACTTACCAGAGAACCTGAGCGACAAACCGTTTGAACTTATTCTGGTCGAACTCAAGGAATAAGACTTGCAAATACCGCCGTTTCTGGTCACACGGGACGTCCGCTATTGGCCGAGGCTGTGTGAAAACTCATCAGTTTTGGCGGCCGATGGGACAGTGCTTCACTTTGACAGCGTGCAGCGATCAGACAACGATTGACAGCCCACATTGGGGCTTGAAGTGAGTGTATTCGGCAAGGTTTTACCACCATCTTTTTCAAATTCGGGTTTTCACACAGCCTCGGCCGAAAGCGGCCGGTCGCCGAGGCAATATTCTGATTGATTGAATGACCGATTTGGGAAAAGCAGACGTTCGACTGCTCAGTCTATCGGCCCACCGGAACTCAGCGCAGTGTGTATGTCGTCCAGTGCACCATTCACCACGTCCTGCATCACGCTCAGAATTTTCAGCGGCGACGCCTCCTTGCTCAGAGTAGAAATCAGGTCGCTGTCGGTTGTTATGCGATTCTTGATCATTCCACTGAGTATGGATGCGATCTCGTGATTCAGCGTCCACGCTTTATTGGATTCAATCAGGCTTCCGGCCGATTGAATCACCGAGTCGCACGTAGGTTTCGATGTCATCGCGCGTGTTCGCAATGAGGTCGTCGTCGAACACAATCTTGTCGGTCTCGAAGAGCAGCACCACAGTCGATCCTCCCAGTTCGAAGAGACCCTTGCGCTGCGCCTTCTCGACGTGCTGTTCTGCTTGAAAACGCTGCCGGATCGAACCGACAGTGAACGCGCCTACCTCGACTAACGCCATGCTGCCGAAGTGCTCGGACTCGAAGCGGGTGAGCATTCGCTGGTTCTCCGCGTAGAAGGGAACAAGCGCGCGCCGCGCGTACGGGCTCACCGCGTAGAGTCCTCCGGCGATCGTCCGCGAAGGTCCCGGTGTGCCACCGTCGGGAAAATGAAAGTGATGGTAGTCTCGCAGGTACAACCGCGTGATGAACATGCTCCCGCCGGCGAAGCGTTCGGCGAGGTTGTCGTCGCTAAGCAGTTCACGCAAGTTGAACGTCGCGCGTTTGATGCGAAACGTGGCGTCAGGTTCGATGAAGGGGTAAACCAGGGCGCGTCCGTCGGCAGGAGAGATGCACACGTCAGGATCCCATCGCATTGTCCGTCGCGACAGGTCGATTTCGCGGATGAAGAAGTCGTTAAAGCTTTCGAATTCGTCGAGGGGACGCACGATTTCATCGACATTGACGCCCAATTGTTGCACAAAGGGTTTGATGCGGCGCCGGCTCCACCGCGTCTTCTGAAACCAACCATAGAGCCGCGATACCCATCGGTGCCGAAAGACGGTGTCGGTAAGCAGCCTCCCGAAGGCTGTGTTGTATGACCAATCGAGGAACGCGTCGGCGTATATCTCGTCGTCGAGCAACTTGCCCTGCTCACGGTTGTAGTATGTCAGTGGATTCCTCTTTGTCATATTTCGATCTCGTACAGGGTGTATTCGCGTTGCGCGGGCATGGCGTCGCGCCCACCAACGAGGCCCCGCGAGCGCCCGTCCTGTGGCATCAACGCCGCCACTATCGAGCGGTACCCGAGTGTGTGTAACGATTGTGTGACATGGCAAACGGCGGCACTGCCGAGACCGGTTTGCCTCGCCGCTTCCCGCGCGCTCAATCCGATAATGTAGAACACCAGGCGATCGACGCGACGGCGCCGCATGATAAATCGCAGTCGTGCGCAAATGCTGGTTTGGCCCCTCATGGCGCGAACCGCGGCAGACAGGTCGAGAAACGCCCCGGCGAAACCGGCGAGCTCACCTCGTGGATCGGTCACGAACGTAAACAACCGCGGGTCGAGCGCGTACTTGAGCTTCGAGAACATAGCGACAAATTCGTCAATAGTGATCGGCGTGAATCCGAAAAACCCGGAGAAGGATTCGGTGAGTGCGCCATAGAGGCGAGTCAGCTCGCTATCGAAACGCGCATTGTCAAACTTGTCGAAACGGTAGCCATTGGCGACGAAATCCTGGTAGCGTGGCGTGCCCCATGTAGTCAACTGCTCGATCGCATCCCCAATGACTTCGACCGACTCCCAGTTACGCTTCGGCCGCCATCCGTAACGCTCGAAGAAGCCGGGGTAGTACGGCTTGTTGTAAGGCTCGCCGTAAAACACGGGGCGGTCGAACCCGCGCGTCATCATTCGGTAGTCGTGCCAAATGTCGAAGTTCATCGGTCCCCAGACGCGGGTGATGCCATGGACACGTCGCAGCCAGTCGATTGCCGCCGTAAAGAGCTTCTCGGCGACCGCATAGTGGTCCACGCACTCGAAGAAGCCGACGGTGCCGACTGCGCCGTCGGTTTCGCGCAAGTCGGCGTTAACCATGGCCGCTGCGTGTCCCACCGTTTTACCGCCGTCCATGGCGACGAAATTCATGCGGTCGTTGCCCGGTTTACGGCAGAATCGGTAGGACGGAGACAACTGCTCGCGCAGCGACGACTGGAAGGGCGCGATCCAGTTGTCGTCGCCGCGATAGAGTTCGGCGCCAAAGCGAACCATCCGGTCGGTCAGGGTGGTGTCGTCGCTGAAGTCGTGTACCGTCATCGTCATCTCACGACCAGGTGAAGAGCTCGCTGAAGAATTGCTCCAGCAAACCCGAAGCAAAAACCGCAAGAACGTATCCCTCGGCGAACGGACGAAGTTTGGACGATCGCGGGTTGGGGCGAAGAACGAAACGAATATGACCCGCCATGGTGATCACGTATGCGAGCAGGATGACTCCGGGGAAGAGTCCGGATAGCGACAAAGTGCGATAGAAATAGAGCCCGATGATCAAGGCCGCCGTCTGCGCGACAGTGGCAATCAACACCGCCCGGAGTCGGCCAAAGATCCGCGAATAGGTCACGTAGTCGTTCTCCTCCTCCGGTGCCCGGATCTTGCGCGAAATCTCCCACGCGAATATCGGTGCCCAATAGAAGGCGATCACCAGTGCCACCATCGACCCGCTGACTTCGTCAAGGGACAAGCCGTACTCGACGCCGAAGAGCACCATCGCATAAAGCATGAGGACGGCGACAACCGGGTTGTGGGTGGCGAGATTGAGTAACAAATTGCGCCGGAGAATCTCGGGGATGAAAAAGTATCCAAACATCAAGTACGCATAACCGAGCAGGACCAGTGCCACCCACAGCGCGGGACCGGCGGCCATGTTGGTGAGCACAAACAACACCGATGCGATGGCGAGACTCGACTTGATGTCAGAAACGCGCACGCGTCCCGATGGCACAGGTCGATCGCAGAACAGCACCCGGTCGACTTCGAGGTCCTTCAGCTCATCCATCAGCCGCAGGATGAGCAGGTGAAAAAAGAAGGTACACACGCCGATGACGCTGTACGCTGTGAACAGCGACGTTTCGAGCCCGTAAATGCTCTTCATCAGCGAGGCTACGCCGAGGTAAAGAACGGCGGCGATGGCGATGTGCACCGGTATCACGAACATTCCGGAAAAGTATGCCTGCATCCGCTCAAAGAAACTTTTTTGCCCGGGCTCGCGTGCGCGCCGCTGCAGCGTGACAATGGCCGTGACGAGGAGCACAGTCGATCCGATCTGAAGCCAAGGGCCAAACGCGGAACCGTGAAACGAGGTGACCAGCAATACCAACGCGATCAGCGGCGACAACAAATTGTCCAATCCATCGGTGGCAATGGCCTCGGTTAACATGGTGACGAC
The DNA here is from genome assembly GCA_022572885.1 of Pseudomonadota bacterium. Taxonomy (NCBI): domain Bacteria; kingdom Pseudomonadati; phylum Pseudomonadota; species Pseudomonadota bacterium. Next base: position 6,020 of record JACZVC010000022.1, read on the forward strand.
GGCCACGGCCACGGCGATTTTTAGACTGTCGAAGCCAGTCAGATCGGAGAATCGCAGCAGCACCGAATAGGTGCAGAGAAACGATACGACGAAGAACGCCAGCGACCCTTCTACCGACTTGTGTCCGCGTGTGGATCGATAGTGGGTGCATCCGAAACGTAAACCCACAACGGCGGCTGCGGTGTCGGCAAACGTGAGAATCAGGACGGGAATACAATAGAGCAGAGGATCGGCCCCGGCCAGCAGGAACAACATCGCTATCGCCAGAGGGAAATAGAACTCGCCGCCCGATTCCCGGTCGACACTACCTATAACCTCGCGAAGGCGAACCGGAAACCAGTTGGTGTGGCGAAGTACGGCAAGTCCGATCGCGCTGACGCCGCAGGCAATCACCACCGGCCACCACGTGGTGAAGAGCCAGGGGAGACTCAGCGCGAGCAGTCCGCTGCCCACATGGACGATCTTTCGCGCGGTTTCGGCGTGTATGGCGACTCGTTTGCGGACCGCCGCCGTGCCCACCATGAGCCCGGAAACGCCGCCGACGGTGAGTGCGATGCCCAGATATGAATTCATTCGGCCACAACCTCTTCCACGATGAAATTGCTGTAGAAAAATGCCTTGTCCGCCTGATGGAGCCGAGCCGCTTCCGGTCGCGGTCGCAGCCGCTTTGCCAAAGTTTCAGGGCGGGTCCTGGGCACGAGCAGATTCCAATAAGCGATGCGGGTGCCGGGCGCGGCGTAGGCCGTAATGCGTTCGAGAATGCCTGTGTAGTTTTCCTCGGACATGTACTCGAATACGTCGCTCAGGTTGTAGCTGTTCACAGACCTTGCATCGTCGGAATGGAGAAAATCCTCCAGCGATTGAACGCGGCATTCGAGCCGATCGAGGTTGCTGCGAATCGCGTCGAAGTTTTCCGCCCGCAGCGCATAAGGCAACGCCGTGGGATGGCTACCAAAAAATATCCACTGCAAGTAAGAATTCTGTGACGGGTCGAGCTCGATGAGCGCGTGCCGCGCTCGCACAAGAATTCTATCGGACACGCACCCCTCGACGTATTTGAAGAAACTGGGGTCGCGGCCGGCCCATCCCATCACGAACCGGGAGAAAAAGATTCTGAACATCCTCCGCCAGCGCCAATTACTCCACACCTGCTCGTAGAACGCCTCGCGCTCAGAACGCGGCCGTGGCTCGAAAAGGCGCTCGACCGTATCGCGGCCGTGAACGGCCGGCAACACCCTGGTGCGAAACAGCCGGAAGTAGTTTTCGAATTTGCCCGCTGAGCCGATGCCACCCGCGACCGCGCCGGCCCGTGCATCCCAGAATGAACGCGTGTTCCTGGAAAGAAGCGAACGACATCGCCGATAGAGAGCAAGCCGGTCGTTGCCAGGACGCGATCCCATCAGGCGCAGCAGCTCGTTGTGTTCGAGCTCGCGATAGGCGGCAATACGCAATTCGATGCACGCGAGCTGCGCAGGATTGAGGTCAACAGCCACCACGCGTTGCGGGCCACGGCTGAGCATGGCCAGCGCATTGTCGCCGGCCGATGCAATCGCAAAGCAACTATCGCCGGGTTGAATATCGAGCGCGGCGAGAAGCACGTCGGCATCTTCCCAACACTGGGCGTAGCGCAACAGGGAGAAACTAGCGCGTGATTCCACTTCGCTGGTTACGCCGGTCACGCTTTTTCCTCGTCGCCGCCGGTGCGCCGAACGATTCCACTGGCGCCATCGAACTCGACGGTGTCGCCGTTGCTCAGCCACCGGGTCACACCGGAGATGGAGACGATCGTTGGGATGCCCATTTCTCTCGCCATGATCGCCGAATGTGACAGGAGGTTACCGCGCTCGACGAGCAGACCCGACGCAAAGGGGAACAACATGATCCAGCTTGGATCGGTGCACTCGGCTACGAGAATGTCCCCTTGCTGCAGCATGGCCGTTCGCGGGTCGGTAACCACGCGCACCGCGCCGGAAACTTGTCCCGGGCAGCAGCCGATGCCGGTACGTGTGTCGCCGCCGTCATTGGTCCCAAGCGTGGCGTCAAAACAGTTGCGATATACGACCCCGCGAGTTTCGAAGCGATCGGGCGGCGGATCCTGGCGCTCGTATTCTGCGAACTCCTCCTTGCGCAGCGATATCAGCTTGCGCAGATCGGTGGTAACGGCGGTGCCTTCGACAAAATCAAGGACCTCGCGCGTGTGCAGGTAGAAGACGTCACGGGGATCGGCGAGCGCGTCGATGTTGCTGAGACGTTTGCCCAACTCGACGAAGATGCGGCGGACGCGGCCAAAGACTCGCGTTCGTTCCAAGCGCAGGTTTTCGCGGTTACGAATGGTGTCACGGGCATTACCGAGAACCCACTCGAACGTCCAACGCTTGAGTGTTTGCGACGCTAACGTGTGGCGAACACATTCCTCTGCCTCGGCGCGCAGCGCGCACCTGTTGTTGCCCGTGTCCGTCGCGGGCCCGATATTTTGCGCGGCCAGCGCCCCGATCGCACGCAGCAGCATCGTGGGGTCGTCGTGCAGCGTGTGACTTTCCAGCTTGAGCTCGTTGATGCAGCGATCGCCGAACTCCTCGAGATAGGATTGGTAAAGCCGATGAAACTCTTCGTCGGCTTCGATTTGCGGAGTAATTTCCCTGAACTCTGCTTCGCGTAGCGCGCGCGCGAGATCCTTGTTCCCGGCGGCGATCTGGGCCATCGTTTGTAAGCGCTCCGCCGGCTCGGTGCTGACCATGCCACCGGTTGCGCACAACAAGTTGTTTTGCAGGGTGCCGGCCTCATCACCGCACCATTTGACGCACAGCTTGCACAAAATCCCATAGAAGCTCATGGCGAAGAAGTCATTGATCAATGGTGCGTCCCAGCGTGTGATCAGTCGGCTCTCCAGCAAGCGGTACTCGCCCACGAGCTCGTTCGCGCGCAGCGTCGCCAGATCGGGACGCGTGGTCAGCGCCGCTTCGACGCGCCCGTAGAATCGCCGAATCTTGAAATCGAGAGTAAAGAGATTTACAACGATCGAAATTGACGTCCTCAGCAAGCGAAAACACTCCGCTAGGCGTGATGGCAGCGATCGTTTCGTCGCCGTACCCAGCGCCTCTTCGGGGATCGGTTCCTGCAACCCGATCATTTGCTCGAAAAAAGTGGCGTTGGTGCGGTAACCGGGTGTCTGGGCGAGCAGCCGGTACCAGTTGAGCACGTTGTAGTACACGCGTCCGCGGATCAGCCCGATCATGTTCTTCAGGGCGGCGCGATTGTCATCGATACGTGCTTCCGGAATGGCGAAAATGCGACACAGTTGTGTGTACACGCCCTCGTAGGCGTTGCGCGCGAACGAAAACGTCAGGGGTGTGGTCACGCCGCGGTAACTCTCGGCGATGTTGCTGTTGTCCCAAATGTTAAGCGCGCCGCCGACGTCAGCGGTGATGGCGAACGAGGTGATGGGACGCGATTGCAACAGGTAGAGTTCTCCGGACGCCATCGCCCACTCGATATCCTGTGGCCGGCCGAAAAAGGTCTCCGCCTTGCGCACGAGTCTGGCCACCGATGCGACCTCGGTGTCGGAAAGCGCCCACTGTTCGGTTCGTCCTGCGTCCACAGCTACCGCTGCCACACCTTCCCGGGCCGAGGAGGAAAATCGGTGCTCGATCGTCTTTGTCGCCAACTCGCATGAGACCACAGCGCCGTGGCAGTCGACGCGATGGGTATCGGCGTCGGCATCGCCCGAAACCAGCGCCGTACCCACGCCGAAAACTGATCCCACCACCGCGATGCCCCGATCACCGCTAACCGGGTCGATGCTGAAGGCCACGCCAGAGACGTCGGCGTCGACCATTATCTGAATCAACACGGCTGGGACGCCGGGCGACGGCGAGAGTCCATGCTCCTTGCGATAGGCAAACACACGTTCGCCGAATCCAGAACGCCAAACGTCCGCAACACGGCACGGCACGTTCTCGAGCGAGACGAACAGATAGCTCTCCAATTGTCCCGCGAAAGAATGCTGGGCCGAATCCTCGTCCGCCGCCGACGAACGAACCGCAAAGCGCTGTCCGTCGCCCGCGAGTGTGTGCAGCTCGCTCATCAACGCCGACTTGACGTCGGGAGCCATCATCAGGTTGTCTAACAGCGCAGTAACGTCGTCGTAGGTCGTCGCTATGGCGAGGGCTTCGCGCTGCGCCTCAGTGACGCTTCGGTCGAAGGCGTCCGGTGCAAGCACGATCCACGGCGGCACCGGAAAATCGGTGTCGCCAAGTGCGGCCAGCGCACCCGCTTTGCCGCCCAACGGTTGCGCCGGCGTCGCCTGGTCAAAACGGATAATGCAGGACGACCCGTGTTCATCTGCTAGCGGTTTGGGTATCGCAGTCACGATTTGCCTTCGCGACCTTCGTCGAAGTTTCCACGCGCGAACCGTTCGTGGGCCTGCGTGAACTCGCGCGCACAGATGGCGCCGACAATCGAGAGCTCGCCAGCCATGCATAACGCGGCAACCACTTCGGCTAGTTCGTGTGCCCGGCCCGGTTTCTTGAGGCCGAGGATGTCGAGACACGCGCTCTGACTGGGAAGCTGTGTGCCGCCACCAACCGTTGCTACCATCAAATTGGGCAGCGTCACGCACAGGTGCAGGTCACCGTTTTCGGTGGTTTCAAAACGCGTTATCCCCACGGCCGACTCGGCGACGCAAGCCACATCCTGCCCACAGGCGAGGTAAAGTGCAGCCAGTCCATTGGCGTAGTGTCCTTGGGTGCCGATCGATCCGATCAGCAGGCTGGCTGCGGTGGCGAAGTTCGAGTAGCGGGTGATGTCTGCGGGAGTGGCGTGCAGTCGTTTCTCGACCAGATCCCTGGGCACGAACACTTCTGCAGTAACCTTGCGCCCGCGCACCGTCTGGAAGGATTGAATCGTCGCCTTCTTGTCGCCGGACAGATTGGACTCGGAGAAGTAAACCTTGGGCTTGATCGGGCTTTTTTCCAGGATGTATTTGCACATCGCTTCCGATGCGATGGTGGTCATGTTCTGGCCAGATGCATCACACGTGAAGAAATCGAACAGAAAGTAGACGTGGTTGCCCTCGAGGTTGAACTTGATGTCAATGAGTCTGCCGTGCTGTGTGGTTTTCTCGGCGGCGCGACGCAGTTTCTTGATATTGCGCATCGTCCAAATGAGAAAGTTCGACGCCTCGGCGAGGTTGTTGAACACAAAACCCGGGGCGCGGCTCACTCCCTCGTTCGCCAGAATGGTAGTGCAACCGCCGGCTTCGCTAATCACGCGCGCACCGCGATTATACGACGCTACCAGCGTCGCCTCGGTGGTCGCCAATGGATAATAGTAGTCGCCCTGCGCGAACATACCGTTGATGCGCAACGGGCCGGCGACACCCACCGGAACCTTCACCGTGCCGATAAAATTCTCCACGTTGCAGCGAAATCTCTCGCGCAGGCTCATCGACGTGTCGTCGGCGATAACTTCCCGGGCGGCATCGTCAACGGGAAGCACCTGCCAGCGCGCCGCTATCGTTTCTTCATCGGTGCCACGGGGGATGGGCGGCGGAAGTGCGTTGTGTTTGGGTCGAAGCCCATTCTTCCAGTCCAACTGTTCGTGGACGTCGTCAAGGTAGTCGAGGAAGTTTTGCAGTCGATTGAAATCTGTTGCCATGTTTAAACCCCTTCGGATGTTATTCGGCGTGCCGCCTGCTAAACAAAAACGAAATGAACGCGGGCAGCAGTACTAAATCTGTCACCAGCGCCGCCAACACTGCGACTGCCATCAAAAGGCCCGAGTTGCCGATGGCGTCGCTGCCGGCAAGCGAGATGACGAAGAAGCCCGCGCAAAAAACAAAACTCGTCATTACCACCGCGACCCCACTGGCTCGCGCCACTGCGCGCATCGCGTCGTCGAGAGCGGCGCCGGTAGCGAGCTCGCGCCGTAGCCGGTGCAGAATGTGCACGGTATCGTCGACGATCACGCCCAGCATCACTGCGGCAACGGTAACGGTGGCGATGTCCAGCTCGATGCCGGCGAATCCCATCACACCGAGCAGCATCGCTACGGGGAGCAGATTGGGCGGGATGGCCACCAGGGCGAAACGCCAGGAGCGCAGCACCAATGACACGACCAAGAAAACCATCACAAACGCGAGGCTGAAGCTCTTCACCTGGTCGCCGACCAGGTGTTCGATCATCTGGCTGTACAGCGGCAGATAGCCGCTCATAGAGACCTCGGCTTGGTCGCCGACGGCCGCTTGCGCCGTCGCACTCGCTCGCTCGGCTACTTCGATAAAGCCGCCGGCGCTCATCCCCGATGTGGTCGCCGTGAGTCGCAGCGTACGCCCGTCGGCCGCTACCAGGTGGTCGAGTATGTCGCTATTGCCGGTGCGTTCGAGCAGTGCCACCGTCATTTCGATCACATCGTCGCTTTCCGGCACCCACGGCCGAGGGATCACATCTCCGCTGGCACCTACATAAAAGTCGCGTAGCACATCGGCGATCGTGGTCGTGCGCCCGATAGCCGCGTCCGCTTCCAATGCCGTTTGCGCGGCAGCCACCGCGGCGAATAACTCACTGTCCATCCAGTTGTCGCCGCTCGTTCGCAGCGTCATCTCTAGAGGAAAATAGGGGCCGGCCGTGCGCTCAATGGCATCGGCGTCCCGCCGGGCCACGTTGTCTTCGGGAAGGAATCCAATGCTGTTCGTGTCCACGACGATCCTGGCCGCGCCCACTATCGAGACTGCGACGACGAGCGACGTCACCACCAGCACGGTGGCGCGGCGGCGCATGGAAAACATCATGATGCACTCGACGATCTTGGCCAGCCACGCAATTGAGCGGTCGGGCGGACGCAGTCGCGACACCCGCGGCAGCAGCGCCGACATCCCCGCCACTGCGAACACGAACGCGAACACCACGCCGATGGCAGCGAACAAACCATAGTCGCGTGTAACGGCCATGCTCGCCGTCGTCAGTGACAGGAACGCCACTGCTGTGGTGACCGTGTTGAATGCGCACGGTATGGTCACTTCGGCGAGTGTGGTCGTGAGAGCCTGGATCGAGTTGCGCGCTCGGCCCAGGGCGATGTCGAGGTCGGTGGTCATGTGAACGACGTTGGCGACGCCGAGTATCATCACCACCGGAGGCAGCGCTATCGTGACCATATTGACGGAGCGGCCGAGGAGCGACATGACTCCGAGCAGGGCGATGTCCGCCAGAGCGACCACCAATAGGGCGAGGACCGTCCACAGGCATCGCCGTGTGATCAGGAAAAGCGTGGCGGCGATGACCAGGTAGGACAGGCCGATGAAGAGGCTGCCCTCACCGATGGTCGCGCGGTTGAGCGCGTCATGGAGGACACCGATTCCGCCGTAGCTCGAATGCTCGGCTTCGTTTAGTTCTGCCTCGGTGGCGGTACGGATCGCTTCGAGTATGCGCGGCCGCTCGATGTCAATGTCGCGGTTGGCCTCCATCCACGCGAACACCAAGAGCGTCGAGCCGTCGCGCCCGACCAGTCGCGATGCCAGTCCGTCAATAGCGACCACCGCGCGGGCGCGCAGCAGATCGTCGTTGCCAACAGGGAGGTCGACTGCGGGAACGAGCCGCGGCTCAGCGCCGGCCACGAGAACGCCGGTGTTGGCCAAGCTATGCACCCGGGCAACGCCGCCGATTTCTTCCAGGGCGCTACTCAGGTGGGCGAGTCGTTCCAAGCGGTCGGGCGCGAACACGTCGTCCGAACCGTGAATCGCGATGACGACCACCTCATCGTTGCCGAACTCTTCGAGGAATGTCTGGTACGAAACCAGTGCGGGGTCATCCTCGACGAACCACGCCTCAATCGAGTTGTCGATGCTGAGTCTGCTTGCAAACACGCCGAGCACGATGGTCAGCACGAGCGCTACCGATACCACGACGATGCGTCGTTGCACGAGAAAGTAGACGAATTTGGTCAGCATGAGCGTTTCCTATTCGTGGCTAACCGCAAAACTCCTTTGTTTACTAAGGTGGGAGGAACTCAGCCATGTGAGTCCTTCCGCTTATGGTCATGGAACAACCATACCCAGGCATGGCATACACGGGACTTACACAGGACTTACAATTCACTTACAATTCACTTACACAATGCGCTCAGCGGCAGGTGATTATGGTGAAACGCTACGTAAGGCTGTTACGGCCGATATCGTGGCTTCAATCGGTCTCAGGCTTGTCTTTGCGGGACCCAAGTAGATGGTCGATTGCCGCACTAACAAGTGCTGCACTTGTTACCAGAATGACCTGTGCATTTATGTCTGCTATCGACCCAAAGCCGACCATTCCCTAAAACTGTCGGCGCAATTTACAGGCTGTACAGCAATGGAGTCGTAACTCGCTGATTTTGTTGCGCGACACTTTGATTTATCGCTGGCGTTTCTGGCTTGACAACTTCAGGATCAGCGACCATATACTAGTTTTTGGTCCTAAAGACACGCATGCAACATTCGGCCGTCAGGTTCGCAAAAATCAGCCGCCCGCGTCTGCCGAAGATCGCGTCCCGGCCCCGATTGTTCACGCTGCTGGATGAGGGCAGGCAAAGGTCAATAATCTGGGTATCCGGCTCGCCCGGGTCGGGCAAGACCACGCTGGTTGCCGATTATCTCGATACCTGGGCAGTTGATGATGTTTGGTACCAAGCCGATGAAAGCGACGGCGATGTCGCCACCTTCTTTTATTACCTGTCCCGGGCGGTCACTGATTCGGACGATAGCGATGCCAAGCCCCTGCCGGCCTTTTCTCCCCAGTATCTGAGCGATCTCCCGGCGTTCTCTCACGGTTATTTTCGCGAGCTTTTCGCCCGCCTGGCGCAGCCTTTCGCTGTGGTTATCGACAATTTCCAGGATGTGCCCGCCAAATCGCAATTTCATGATGTGATTCGTAATGGCCTGGCCGAGATACCTCAAGGGTGTTGCGTGGTCATCATCAGCCGGGAAGAGCCGCCGGCCTGGATGGCGAGAATCAGGGCGAACCAGCGCATGCTCGCGCTCGACCAGTCCGACATGAGGCTCACGCGAGAAGAATCCGATGCCGTCATCCGCGTTCGCGGGCACGAATTTGACGAAGAGGCCTGTGAGCGATTATTTCAGCGAACCCGTGGGTGGGTCGCCGGTCTGGTCCTGATGCTCGAGCAACAGCACGGGAGCAGACCGATACATGACGTTCAGGAAGATTCTACGCCACAGGTGATTTTCGATTACCTGGCGGCCGAGGTCATCAAACGGCTGCCCGATCAAGATTATGAATTGATGTTGCAGACCTGTTTGCTGCCGCAGGTTACCGCAAAGCAGGCCGATACGCTAACTAACCGCAACGACACAGAAAATATTCTGAGTGTTCTCGCGCGCAACGATTTCTTCGTCACTTCCAGGCACGGTCTGGATGAAATCATCTATGAATATCATCCCTTGCTGCGTGAGTTCTTGTTGGGCAGGGCCAAAGTAAAGCTGGGCAAGAAGGAATTCGCAGAACTGCAGGAGCGTGCGGCGAGCCTGCTGGAGCAGGAAGGACAAATCGAGGATGCGATCAATCTGCGCGTCGAAAACCGACAATGGGATGAACTGGCCAAGCTCGTCAAGCAACATGCAGCGACGGTGCTGGGGCAGGGGCGCGACGAAACCTTGCAGGAATGGCTGGAGAAGTTACCCTCCAAATTCGTGGAAGGTGATCCCTGGATGTCTTACTGGATGGGTGCTTGTCGTACCGCGTATGCGCCGGTGGAAAGCCAGCTTTTCTGCGAGCGCGCTTACACGATGTTCCGCGAACAGCAACCGGTCGATCGGGATGGGCTTTTCATGGCCTGTGGCGGCGTGCTGGACGCGATTTTGTACGATCTTAACGACCTGAGCCCGCTGGATCACTGGATCAGTGAAGTCGAGCGGCTGCTGGTGGAATACCCGGATTTCCCCGAACACCCTTATGGCGCCAGGGTGACCTACAACATGTACCTGTCGCTGGCCTATCGGCAGACCTCACACCCGGAAATCGAGCATTGGGCGGAACGTACGGTTGGCGTAATCGAAAAGGCGCACGATTCGGCTACCCGCTTACGGGCTGTGACCATGCTGTGTTCCGGGATTGTCTGGACCGGGCGCTTTGACGTTGCGCGGACGTTTATCGAATCCATACGCCAGATTGTCGATGAACCGGATGTGCCACCGATCGCGGTCACCACCTTGCATGCGTTCGAGGCCATGCATTACATGCTCCTGGGACAACACGAAGATTGTCTGAAGGTCGCCGGTCAGGGTCTGAAAGCGGCGCGAGACAGTGGTATTCATGTGTGGCGGAACACGACGCTGATTTTTGGTGGGGCCGGGGCGCTGGGCGCCGGGGACTTTGAAATCGCAGAAAGCATGTTGGCACAAATCGATGAGGACGCATTAAAAGCCAGGCGCTTCGATGCCAGTTTGTATTATCTTGTCCGTGCCTGGATCGCGATGGAAAGGAGTGATCCGCAGGATGCTTTCAATCAGCAGAGGACCGCGCTGAGGCTGATCCAGGAACTCGGTCTGCCGTTTTTCGAAGCCATCATGAGGATCGGTATGGCACAGATTCAGTTTGAACTCGGCGATACCCGGAAAAGCTTCGAGCACTTGAAAAAGGTCAGAAGATTTGTCCGGGCCATCGACAACCGTCTATTCGAGTTTTCGAGTCTCCTGATCTATGCCTATCTGGCGTTCGAGTACCACCGCAAGTCGCAGGGACTGCGCGCCTTGAGTGCGGCGCTAAAATTGGGCCGGGAAAATAATTATTCATTCACCTTCTGGTGGCAAAGGCGGTTGATGGCCAGGTTGGCTGTCATCGCCTTACGCAGCGGGATTGAACCTGAATACGTCAAGTGGCTGATTGTAAAACGGCGACTGATGCCCGATAAGCCACCATTGGATGTCGAAGGTTGGCCGTGGATGTTCAGAGTCACGACGATGGGAAAATTCCATATTGAGTGGGTCGGGCAGGCGGCCAGGAAAAAGAAAGGCAAGGCACAGGGAAGGCCCATCGAGCTGCTACAGGTAATCATTGCTTTTGGCGGGATAGATGTTCGCGTACAGAAAATTGCCGATGCTATGTGGCCGCACATCGACAGCGACTACGCCAACCGTTCTTTCAACACGACACTTCACCGCCTACGCAACATCCTCGGCGATGAGCAGGCGCTGATTCTCGAAGGTGGCCGGCTGAGCCTTAATCCGAGTCTTTTCTGGCTCGATCTCTGGGCGATGGAGCAGGCGCAGAAGCAGGTCAGCGGGATGATCGCCGGTGAAATCGCCGGAGGCCTCGATGACATCAGGGCAGTGGTTGGCAAGATCATGAATATCTACCAGGGTGCTTTCCTTGGCGATGAAGAAGCGTCCTGGGCGATTGGTATACGCGAGCAGGTCAGAAACCGATTCACACGATTCACCAGCCAGATTGTCAATTATTTCAATGCAAATGATTGTCCGGACGAAGCGATTGACTTGCTCGAGCATGCCCTCGAGACCGATGACCGATCGGAAAGTCTTTACAGGCTGTTAATGCTTTGCCACGCGGAGCAGGGACGCAAGGCCGAAGCCATAGAAGTGTACAACCGCTGTCGGACCACGCTAGAAGGCACACTGGGCGTAACCCCATCACCGGAAACCGAAAAAATTTATCAGCAGATTCGAGGCTGACAGGTTTTGCCGCTGTCATGGCCTCGCGGCCGAAAGCGGACATTAAAGGCTGAAAACCGTCGTTCCTGGTGAAAGGTCGCTTTACGACCCAAAGCGGACATTCAATGAACCTTGCGGACATTCTATGACCAAGCTGCTGCAACGCCTGTCTAAGAGAAATGTGCCACGAGTCGGAGTTGCCTACCTGGCAGTCTCCTGGGTGGTGCTACAGATCGTCGACGTACTTACGTCAATGCTCGATTTGCCTGCATGGATCGGGCCGTTAAGCATAATAACTTTGCTAATCGGATTTCCCATCGTACTGATGCTGTCGTGGACCTACCGATTTACTCCAGAGGGCCGGTTAGATCGCGAGAACGATGACATAGATTCTCCGGTGACAGCATTCGGTGGGCGGAAAATTGATTTCGTGATTATCGGCGCGCTGTCTGCTGTTGTTGTTGTGTTGGTAGTCAGTCGAGTCATTGGGCAAGATGGACCGAGCCATCGTATTTCAGATCAGCCGGTCGTCTCAAAATACACGAAGCTCACCGATGCTCGGATCGTGCTCCCGCCCGTGTCCAGCCCTTTGCCGATCGTTGCGGATGAGTCTCGCATCTTTTTCACGAATTTCGAGACCGGATACTACGGGATAAGTCAGGTACCAATACAGGGTGGTGGACATAGTCCATTCGAAACGCCATTTAACGTCGAACAGGTGGGTGTTATTGCGTCCGCAATAATCCCGAAAAAGTCATTAATGTATCTTGAGGTATTTGATCTGGAATTTGGTGCCCGCGAACCTATCGGATGGGAGATTCCGATCGTCAGCGGTAGTCCAAAACGGATTGGTCCATCTCGATCGACTTCATTCTCATTGGATGGCAAACAGAAAGTGTTCATGCGATTCAATTCGGACGTTCATATCTCAAACGCCGACGGAACAGATGATAGAAAGATAGCAACAATGCCGCACCGATCATACTGGCCGCGGATTTCGCCGGATGGAACGCGAGTGAGGGTTACTGATTTTCTGGACGATTTCGCCGGGACAATTTGGGAGATTGATCTTGCCAGTGGTGAAGCCGCCAGAATCTTTTCCGACATGGATGTCCATGCAATGTGCTGTGGTTCATGGACCAATGACGGTGGGTATTATGTGTTCCAGGCACGCGATGATGAGGGCACGCAACTGTGGGCGGCCAAGGATACTGGCGACGGAAAATACTGGGAACCATTTCAAATAACGACTGGAGTCATCGACTTTCTTCGGCCGACAATGGAGGTGGGTGGAGATCGAATATTCGCGATCGGCTGGCAATTGCGTGGCGAGATTATGCAATTTAATAAGGAGACCGGCTCGATCGAAGGTATTGAAGGAATGCGGTCGTTGTCGGCCGAGCATTTGCAAATCTCTCCCGACGGATCGACGGCAGCCTATGTGGCCTATCCAGGTGGCACGCTATGGCTCAAGGATTTAACAACCGGCGAGAGTACGCAGCTTTCGTTCGAGCCGATGCGCATTGCCAGTCCTTCATGGGCGCAGGACGGGAAATCGATAGCGTTTGAAGGATGGGTGCCTGGCGACGAACATGGGATCTATGTCATTTCCACAAAGGGCGGTGAGCCTGAGCGACTATCAACGGAAGGAAAGTATAGCTGGTCGCCGAGCTGGTCACCGGATGGCAATCTTCTTTCGTTTAACGAGGCAGGCAAAGAATCGCCGGTATTTTGGGACATGGTCGCTGGGCAAATGGCGAAGATACAGACGTCGAGCCCAATTTACGGTTTGAGGTGGTCGCCGGACGCCCGCTTTGCTGCCGGTATTGTCGACGGAAAAATCGCCCTGCTTGATATGGAGACCCTGGATGTCTCCGAGTTGACCGATGGATCCGCATTCTATGGGCTTATGTTTTGGTCGGCCGACGGACAAAGTCTTTTTCTTGTTGACTCATGGAAGAAAGGCCGCAGGCGGGCGGTTCATCGGCTGGACATCAAGACTCGAGAAATCGTCGAGATGATTCGCATTGGCAAGGAGATGCAGGTTTGGGGTACCACCGGGCCATGGGTCGGTGTTGAGCCAGACGGCACCGTGATTCTGCTCCGCGATCACAGCATTCACAACATTTACGCGCTTGAATGGGAGAGACAGTAGGCACCCGAACGTCCGCTATTGGCCGAAAGCGGACATTCCGGAAGTGCTGATCTAGACCGCTTCTGACGTCTGCTAACGACCCAAAGCGGACACTCAAAATTTCCCTCTAGTGGATCGACTTCGACCACAATTTGGTGAGATTTCATCTAATTTGGTCCTTCGAGGGCCCCATTCTAGGTAGAATCCGGCTTATCTCTGACTCTCGTATACGGGGGGAGGCATGACCTCAGTCTGGGCGGAGTTAAGACGACGCAACGTCGTTAAGGTCGCGGTGGCCTATGCCATCGTGGGCTGGTTGCTGGTGGAAGTTGCCTCCGTCTTGTTCGAGACTTTTGAAGCGCCTGCCTGGGTCATGAAGGTCTTCGCGACCGTCATTATCATGGGGTTCCCGCTGGCTATGTTTTTCGCGTGGGCGTACGAGCTTACACCCGAGGGCCTGAAAAAAGAAAAGGATGTCGATCGCAGCCAGTCCATCACTCACCTAACCGGACGAAATATCGATTACCTCATTATCGCGGCACTGGTTTTGGCGCTGGGTTTCTTCGCTTTCGACAAGTTCGTGCTCGACCCGTCGCGGGACGCTGAACTGGTACAGGCGACGACCGAAGCCGTAACCGAGCAGGCGGCCGAATCCGGGAAATCAGAGATTCCTGATAAATCCATCGCCGTCCTGGCCTTCACTGATTTAAGCCCCGAGGCGGATCAGGAGTATTTTTCCGATGGCATCTCCGAAGAACTGCTGAACGTCCTGGCCAAGATTCCTGGTCTCCGAGTGGCGGCGCGTACCTCATCATTTCAGTTCAAGGGCGAGAACCGGGACGCTATTGAAATCGGCCAGCAATTGAATGTGGCCTTGGTTCTGGAAGGCAGCGTCCGCAAGGCGGGCGTTCAATTACGTATCACCGCCCAGCTTATCGATGCCAGTACCGGCTTCCACCTTTGGTCGGAAACCTATGATCGGGAACTTGTAAATATCTTCGCGGTGCAGGACGAGATTTCGGCAGCCATCGTTGGGGCCCTAAAGGAACATCTGGGACTCGAAGTCGAGGCAGCACCCCGGGTGGTCGCAGCAGCAAATACCGAGGCCCATAATGCTTACCTGAGGGGTCGGTATCTGGTGGCCCAACGCGGGCGGGCCGGCGTTGAGGGAGCGGTTGGCGAGTTTGAAAAGGCAATAGCGTTCGACCCCGAATATGCGCTTGCCCATGCTGAGTTGGCTATGGCCACCCTCTTGCTGATTCAGCAGGCCGGCCTACCTGTCACCGAAGCCATTGCCAGGGCCGTTCCCCATGCGGAGCGAGCGATGGATCTTGATCCGACCCTCGCTGAAGCCCAAGCCGCCATCGGTTTTGTCTTGCTAGAACAGGGGAATCTGGAAGAGGCCTTGACACACTTCGAGCAAGCCATCCAGATCAACCCCAACTATTCCATCGTCTATACCTGGATGGGGAGCATCCTCGGTGGCGACCTCGGAGTCTATGCCGAGGGCTTTACCAGGCAGGAGACCGCGCTGCGTCTCAATCCGCTGTCGGTACCGGCCAGGTACAACTATATTCAACTGCTGATCAACCGAAACCGGCTCGCCGAGGCCGACCGGGAACTGGAAAAGTTTGCTTCCATCGCCCCGGGGGCTTATGCGAGTGTGCGTGGCTTCCGGACATCCGTCGGCGGGAAATGGGCCAATAGAGTCCTGGCCGGCCTGGATGCCTTGCGGATCAATCCGGAGAGTGTGTTCGGGCGGAACGATTTGACCCAGCCGTTCGCCGCCATCGGCCTCGGAAAAGAAGCCCTTGCCATTTCAGAGGCACCACTACCCGATGTACTAAGAGTGTTGGGCAGACCCGAAGACGCGGTCACTACTGCACAGGCGCGCCTTGCTGAGGACCCGGATTCGCTCAGAGCCCGCAGTGATCTAGGGCTGGCGTTTGCCAGCGTCGGTGATTATGTCCGGGCCCGGCCTATTCTGGAGGAGATGTGGCAACGAAGCGGTGGGCGGGTTACGTTCACCGGTCTGTTTCAAGCCGATAACGCGGCAGCATTGATCGCCATCCGCCGCGATGCCGGTGAAGAGGCTGAAGTCGGCGAACTCCTGGCAGCGATAAAGGACAATGTGCGCCGTTATCGAGAGGCCGGGGTCATCAGAGCCAAACTTTACCTCAGCGTTGACTATGAAGAGGGTCTTGCCGACTATCTGGCCGGCGAGCGCGAGAGAGGCCTCGCGCTGATTGCCAATGGGTTGGAAGACGGGTATTTCATCCGGTCCAATGAAGCCTATCTGAAAGTGCTTTATGACGATCCGGGATTTGCCCCCATCCTCGCAAGCCAGGAAGCCCGACAGGCCCGAGAGCGCGATAGATTCCTCGCCATCGTCTGCACCGACAATCCGTACGCGGCAGTCTGGCAACCGGCCGAGGGAACCTGCGAACGGTTTGCGGCGGAGGGTGGAAATTGACTCTTTGTAATGTCCGCTATTGGCCGAAAGCGGACTGTCAAAAATCGGCTTTTCCTGAAATCGAACGTCCGCTTTACCCGCGGAAGCGGACATTCAGCTAATATTGCCACGAAGGGCCGCTAACGACCCAAAGCGGACATCCGGCACGCTGGTTTAGACTTCGAGGGACTCATTAAGCGATAGCAGCAGGACACCGTCGAGGGATTCACCGAGTGACTCGCCGGCCCCTTACTACTCAGCAGCAAAAAAACAGATATCCACAAAGACACGCGCAAATCTTTTCGATCCTTCGCAGCGTCCCTCAGAGCCCAGCCAGAGCGACCCCAGCCCCACAAGCCCAGCGGATTCGGGGAACGTCGATCTGGGGCCATTCTCAGGCCGCTGAGAGGGTATTGTGTGACAGAGTGTGACCACGCCAGGCTACAGGCATTGAATAGCCTTAAAGGTGCCGAGAGAAGCACTCAGACTCAGGGTCGAAAGAAGGTAGGACGGTCGGCGCTGGACACCTTATCTATATACAGGCTGATCGCTCTGAGATTTCGCGAGGGGGCCAGGGGGGGAGATTCGGGCATTCGATTCTCAAGTTGGGGTGACAGAAATTTTTGCCAAAACTAATCGAGTCCCATAATGTCTTTTGATCCAAGGCGGCCATTAGCAGCCCTCGAAAAACGAAATGCTTTAATATATCGGGTCGGCGCGCAATTCAGACCACGCAACTTTCTCAACAAGATCTGGCGCAAACTTTGCAACAACTGTGTGGATAACATCGCTGTACCAGTCAGGCGCAAAGGGGCTAATGATGACTCTGTCGAGTGTGATATCAGGATTCCAGTCCATTTCGTGTCCCTTTGGGGACAGTCCACTACCGCTGGAACCCAATAGCATATCGGTTTCTTCTTGAAGCCACCGGAAGAGTCGAATTTCCTGTTCATGCTTAAATGCAAGACGTTTATGCATAATTGGCTGTAACCAGTTTTCATCAGGTAGAAGTTCTGAACCGTAATCGAGGTAGTTGACAGCACCCAATCGCGTTGCAGCATCTGTGATCGAGTCGTTCAGTCTACCAAACGTCGTCATCATCGCTACACCTTCGTTTTGGCCACAATACAGCCGCCACATTGCCTCGGATTCGTCACCGTGCCGCCAACAGTTTATATAAGAGCTATGGATGTAAGCGAGACGCAAAGCGCGCATCCGAGGAGACACTTGTCGAGAAACCTCCTCTCTACTCAATACAACACCGTGTTTGTCGCCCATGTTCTTCATAACATCAAGCATGCGCGACTGATCGCGTTGAGGAACAGAACCTTCGAACCGGTCCCCTAACCGGTCTGCTCGGCAAAGATAAAGTTTTCGATTAGACAATGTCCAGATGAATTTAGCTAAATCTGTATAACGCCAGACCGGTACATCGCTTTCCAGTAGTGGGAATGCGGGGTGAGGTATATCTTTTTTCCAAGGAGAATTGTTATTCATCGGCTTCTGCATAAGTGTACGTGACAAGGCGACACAGCGTCACTCACGAGTGCCTATTATTGGCCGAAAGCAGACCAATTGGATACGTTCTCCGGGTTGGCGGTTGTAGTTTCAAAGTCGCCATGTACACTGATTGAGGGCATCAGAGATGCCCTGGAGAAGTTCTCCAATTGGTTCATTCCTGAGTCCCCTTCTATCTTTTCTTGAATAGGAGGCAATACCATGAACATGAGCATCTTTGTAGGACCCGCAGACTGGAAATGGCGTCGATATCGGGAAGAGTGCCGAAAGGGGGCCGTCTTCAGCACGACCTACGCAACGATTGGAATCTTCCACGTTTTCTTTTCACGTAAGATTCGGTAAGGGCCAGCGCCCGGTTCTCTCAAGGTCGTCCCATTGAGCGGCCTTGGGGGAGCCTTCGAATCGACTCAGAAACCAAAGTCTAGCTTCTCAATGGCTTCCCTTAGAGTCTCGATTTCCGGGCCTGCGGAGTAAATCGAGAAGGTGAGTTTCGAGGGTGTGTGTCCTGATATGGACTGAATGACTCGTGCGTCTACGCCAGCCCGGTCGAGAGCCGTTATAGCTGTATGTCGGAGGGTATAGAACACAACCGCCTTGTCCGTTGTGATGTTCTTGCGAATGTACCTTCCGGCTCTTTTTGAGAGTCCGTGTGACAGCTTCTTATCGTAGCCTCCCGGCTTCAATGTGGCGAATAGCTGCTCATCAGGACCACGACCGGTAGCCAGTGCTGTAACCATATCGAGGCATGCAGGGTGTATTGGAATTTGACGTATAGCATGGTCGTTCTTACCTTCGGTGATTGCTAGGAATCTGTCTTTAATGTTCACATCCTTTACCGAGAGGCGCGCAGCTTCCTCAGTCCGCAGTGCGTGGTGTAGGCAGAGCATAGAGACCTGATACAGAGGGTCGCTGTGGTCGATCTCGTGGAGTTTGTCGAGTTCCTCTGGTGTCCAGGGCCGACGCTTGGTCAGCTTGGCAGCGGAGCCACGAGTGGAGACTTTGAATTCTTGCCCCATATCGTCCCAGGGATTTACGTCTGTATAGGAACGCCGCTTGGCGAACTTGAATGCGCCGTGTAGTACAGAGATATTGGAGGCATCCGTTTTGAATGCCCTGCCCTTCGGCTTCATCACTTCGGTGACGTAGCGGAGAGCCACAGGAACGGTAACGTCCGACACAGGGCAGTTGTTTGCCCACTCAGCGAAGTTGTCGAGGTCGCGCTTTTTGCCCTTCCATGTGGAGAGCGGCAGGCGCTCTTTGCAGTCGTCGAGGTACTGATCGAACGCGCTCATGAGAGGTCTGTACTTCTCACCTTCAGTGAATGTCCGGGTGACGCTCTTGAGAGTCTGAAGGGTAGAGCCGGGGATATAGTCATGGTCGAATCCCAGGCCTTCCACGTGGCGCTCCTGCTGAGTGTGTAGAATTTCTCTGGCGGTGTCGTAGTCGAGTTCGCCGGTAGAGACCTGTCGGAGCAAGTCTTCGGCCATGCTGAATAGGGCCCGGGGGTCAAGCATCAGGTCGTCACCACCATTCTCATTCTCTATGGCGAACACCTCGGCTTCGGTCTCAGTCATAAGTTCATGCATCAGACGGTGCTTTCGCTTTTCTGCTGCCCTCACATCGGACGTACCGGTCGAGCGTGTTTTTTGAAGACGACCGAGTAGCGGCCTCCACTTGGTAGGAATAACGTATCGGACTACCCAGTTCCCGTCTTTCCTCTGATACATGTGTTTGGCCATGAGCGGTTTTTCCATTGTGTGACAAGTTATGTGACTACAATGGCATGAAGAGGAAGCAATGGCAAGGATTCTAGGGATAAGGGGCCGAAATCTCAGAAATCTCAGAGTCCGACCTTCGGCACCATCTCCCGAAAATGGCCAATGTTAGGTCTGAAGCCGCGGATTCTGCTAGCCTGCCATAACATGAACAAGCTGTTTGCAGAACTGAAACGACGCAATGTCATCAAGGTCGTGACCGCCTATGTGATCGCGGCCTGGATCTCGCTGCAGATGGCCGATATGGTGCGCGAACCGCTGGGTATGCCGGACTGGGTTTTCCAGGCAATCCTGGTCGCCTTGGGCAGCGGGCTTGTGCTGACGATTACGCTGAGCTGGATATTTGAGATCACGCCGGATGGCATCAAGAAAACACCAACCACCGGCGATGATGCCGGCAAGGGCTTTTCGACCGGGCGCAAAATAGACTTCATCATTATCGCCTTGCTGCTTGTCTCGCTGCTCGCGTTTGTCGCCAAGGACTCCTTGCTAGGGCCGCAGGAAGCGCCGCCTGCGGCAGCCGATGCGGATGCCGTGAAAAGCATCGCGGTCCTGCCCTTCGTCAGCATGAGTTCGGATATCGAGAACGAATATTTTTCCGATGGCCTGTCCGAAGAACTGTTGAATATGCTGGCCAACATCAAGGACCTGAAAGTCGCCGGCCGGACTTCGTCTTTTTATTACAAGGGGCGGGATATCGACCTGCGGGAAATCGGCAGCCAGCTCAATGTCAACCATGTGCTCGAAGGCAGTGTCAGAAAATCCGGCAATCAAGTACGCATTACCGCCCAGTTGGTCAGCGTGGCGGACGGTTATCACGTTTGGTCGGAGACTTATGACCGGCAACTCGACGATATTTTCAAAATCCAGGAAGAAATCGCGCGCGCCGTGACCGCCGCATTGAAAGTGACGCTGCTGCTCGAGGAGGACCAGGCGCTGGCGACGCAGCAGGCACTCAACCCGGCAGCGCACAGCATGTACCTGATCGCCCGCAGCCGCCAACGCGAGCGCGGACTGGACAATCTGGAACAGGCGATGCATTTGTTCGAGAACATCATCGAAGACTTCCCGGATTTCGCGCCCGCCTATTCGGGCCTGTCCGACTCGATCCTGTTGTTGTCGAACAATCATTTAATCATTCCCTTTGCAGAGGCTCGGGGAAAAGCCACGCCACTGATCGAAAAAGCGCTGCAACTGGCCCCATTTTCCTCGGACGCATGGACATCCAAGGGCTTCCTCGATCAGCAAATATTCGAAAATAGCGGTGACAGCGACTACCTGGCTTCAGCCGAGGCCGCTTACCTGAAAGCACAAGAGCTGGACCCGAATAATGCACAAGCCCTGTACTGGCACGGCATCCTGATGGACGCCACGGGTAATTACAAGGCCGCGATCGAGATGTTCCGGCAATCGCTGAAACTGGATCCGCTGGCGCGTATTCCGCGTTATCGCCTGGCATTGGACTACCAGCAGGCGGGCCATTTCGACGAGGCCCGCGCGGCGCTGGAAGAATCCTTCCGCCTGTACCCGGATTTCACGACCGCGAAAGCGGCGATCGGCACCCTCGAACTCAGCCTCGGCAATTTCGAGGCCGCCGAATCCATCCTGCTCGAGATTGCCGATTCTCCGGCCGGCGGCGACGCCAATATCTATTTCAGCCTGTTTGCGGTTTATTCAAACGTCGGCGAATACCAGTTGGCGCTAGACGCGATCGAGAAAGTGCCGCCGAGTCCGCTGAAAGACGGCGTTAACAAGTTACTGGCGGCGCAGCAGTCGCACGATATCGGTGTCTTGCTGGCGACCACCGCCGAACTTGCCGCAAGCGACGGGTCACCGCTCCAATGGAAGATCCTGGCGGCGCAGGTCGAATACCTGGCCGGCGATTTCGAAAAAAGCCGGCAGCGGCTGGCAAAGGATTATCCCGTTTTGTTTAGCGAGAATCCGGAGATCAACCTGCAGAGAGTTCTCCCGGCAACCATTGCGGCCGCGGCGCTGAAGAAGCTGGGCGAAACGGAACAGGCCGATCGCCTGTTGCAACTGGCCCAGGCAATCTACGAGTCGAAATGGCCGGACTACCAACCATCTGGTGTGCACTACCGCCTGGCCGAACTGCTGGCGATCAAAGGCGACAAGGACGCGGCCATGCGGCATTTGCAGGCTGCTTATGACGAGGGATTCCGCCTGCTGTGGACGGATTTTAGCTACCCGATGGATGGCAACCCCTATTTCGGAGAATTGCTGGCCGATCAGCGCTTTGTCGCGCTAGTCGAAAAAATCCGGGTGCACAACGAACAGGCCCGCCAAAGAATTGTCGCCGCGCATGCCCAAAGCGAGCAGGCATAACCGGCCATGAGCGGGCTGTTTACAGAACTGAAGCGACGCAATGTTTTCCGGGTTGCGGTCGTCTACGTGATCGCCAGCTGGATCATCCTGCAGGTCGCGGATGTCATGGCCGAGGCGCTGACGCTGCCCGACTGGACCCTGGGGCTGATCGCCACCTTGCTGATACTCGGTTTTCCGGTCGCGGTGATCCTGGCGTGGGCGCTGGAAATAACACCCGAGGGCATCAAGCGCCAAAAACACGTGGACCGCAGCCAGTCGATTACCGGCGAGACCGGCAAGAAAATCAACCAGGTCACCGTTATCCTGCTGGCAGTGGCCGTGGGCTTCCTGCTGATCGAGCGTTTCACGCAACAACAGCCAGCGTCGGAATCAGCGGTCGAATCGCCAACGGAACAATCCACGGTCAGCGCGCCGGACCGGTCGATCGCCGTGATTCCGTTTGCCTCGAGGGGAGGCGATGGTGCGGATGACAGTTTCGCCGAAGGCATCCATGACGACCTGTTGACCCAGCTCGGCAAGATCGGCGCGCTGAAAGTCATCTCGCGCACTTCGGTCATGCAATACAAGGACACAAAAAAATCGATACCGCAGATCGCCCGCGAGCTCGGTGTTGCGACGGTGCTCGAAGGCGGCGTGCAAAGGGCCGGCGACCGGATCAGGATCAACATGCAGCTGATCGATGCGCAGACCGACAAGCACCTGTGGGCGGAAACCTACGACCGCGACCTCAGCGTCACCAGCATTTTCGATATCCAGAGCGATATTGCCCATGCGGTGAGCCGCGCCTTGAAGGCCAACCTGACTTCTGATGAGGAAAACCGCCTGGCCAGCCTGCCGACCAGCAGCCTGGCCGCCTATGACGCCTTTTCGCGCGGCAAGTTACTACTGCCAAACAGAACCACGGCGGCGCTAAAACAAGCGGAGGGTGCTTTCCGCGAGGCGATTGCGCTGGATCCCGAATACGCCGAGGCCTACACGGCCCTGGCCGATACGCTGAGTCTGCAGGTGGATTATTCCGGTCTCAGGATCGACGATTACCTGGCCGAGGTGGAAAGCATCGTCGAAAAGGCGCTCGACCTCGACCCACTGCTCGGTGAAGCGCATATCGCGCAGGCGACCTGGCTGGGTTACAACGACTCCGCGGCAGCACGAGAAAGCTATGCCAGGGGGGTGCGCCTCAGCCCGGGTTATGCCCAGGGCCACCAATGGTACGGCAACACGCTTTCAAATGCCGGGCAGATCGATAAAGGCATCGCGGAACTGCGTATCGCCCATGAACTGGATCCAGGATCGGGCATCATTAC
Organism: Pseudomonadota bacterium; assembly: GCA_022572885.1. Taxonomy (NCBI): domain Bacteria; kingdom Pseudomonadati; phylum Pseudomonadota; species Pseudomonadota bacterium. Next base: position 29,196 of record JACZVC010000022.1, read on the forward strand.
CAGCAACCTCGCGGAATTCCTGCACCAGGGCGGGCAAGCTGAAGAAGGCTGGGCTTTATGCAACGAGTTGGTCGCTCAGCGGCCGGCCTACTCACGGGGCCACAACTGCCTGTTGACGCTGGCCTGGTCCGAGGGACAGATCGTCGATGCCATCGGACACAACCGCCGTACATTGGAACTGGCTCCGGGCAATGTCCTGTTGTATTCGTTTCATGGAGCCATGCTCAACGAACTGGGTTTGCATGAAGAAATCGCGTCCTGGTTTGCCGCGCAGCCCGCCACAATAAAAGGAAATGCGAACGTTCGCGCGGGCGCGGGAATCGCCTTCTACTACCAGGGGCAGCATGAAAAGGCGCTGGCTGCAGCCAGGGAGGCCCTGGAAATCGACCCGCGCTCAATGGGGGCCATGTCATTGCTGGCCGCCCTCGATCTGGACGATCAACGAAACCTGGGTGCGCTCGAAGCCCTGTCATCGGTATTTGTAAACCTGGCCGGGGCCGATCCGGAAATTGACGCCACTATCGCCGAGCAAGCCATGCTGCTTTCTGCTTTGATGATGCAAGCCGGGCGGACCGGGCAGGCGCAAGAAATTGCCACCGCAGCCGAGACAACATTGCGTCACATGCATGGTTTTATTCCCTTTTACTATGCACAGGCATTGATTCTACTTGGCCGCGAATCTGAGGCAGTGGATGCCTTGCGGCGTGCGATCGGCAACAAATCGATGGGTGCCGCACGCTGGAATGTGTTGGCCAGCCCGATTTTCGAAACGGTCCGCGGTAAACCGGAATACCGGGATATTTTTGCTGCGATCGAGAGCCACCTTGCGCAGCAACGCGAACTCTATCTCGCCAGTCTTGGTAGTCACTAGGGTTTGTCAGCGAACATGAAATTCTGCAGCGACTGTGGCCAGCCCGTCGTGCAGAAAGTTCCGCGAGGTGACACTCTCCCCCGCCACATCTGCGAAAGCTGCGGAACCATTCATTACCAGAACCCGAAGATGGTCGTAGGATGCGTGACCGAACATGCGGATGGCCGCATCCTGCTTTGCAAACGCTCTATCGAGCCGCGCCTGGGTTACTGGACGGTGCCTGCCGGCTTCATGGAAAACGACGAGACCCTGGAACAAGCCGCCGCCCGGGAAACCCGTGAAGAAGCGCTGGCAACGGTGGAAATTCTCGATCTGTTTGCCGTTGTCAATGTCACCCGCGCGCGCCAGGTCCACCTGTTTTTTCGCGCTCGCATGATCGGCGATGAATTCGGCGCCGGCGACGAGTCGCTGGAGGCCGCCTGGTACCGGGAGCAGGATATTCCCTGGGAGGAGATCGCCTTTCGCAGCGGCGAATTCGCGTTACGCCGGTTTTTCGACGATCGCAAAAACTCGCGCACCGGCGTTCACATCACGGAGGTCAGGCGGGTTAATCCCTGAATCCTGTTTGTAGAAACCACTAATTGTGGCAGAATAACGCCGGTCGCGGTTCACTTTTCCTGTGGAGCAAGCAATGACTTTCGTGGTAGTCGAAAGCTGCATCAAGTGCAAATACATGGACTGCGTCGAAGTGTGTCCCGTGGATTGCTTCCACGTGGGGCCCAACATGCTGGTCATCGACCCGGAAGAATGCATCGACTGTACGCTTTGCGAGCCCGAGTGCCCGGTCGAGGCGATTTATTCGGAAGAAGAACTGCCGGAGGGGCAGGAAAAAATGCTCGCCCTCAACGCCGAGCTGTCTGAAAAATGGCCGGTCATCACCGAGATGGGCGAACCGCCCGAGGATGCGGCCGATTGGGAGGATAAGCCCGACAAGCTGCAGTACCTGGAGCGTTGATGGCACGAGCCGTGCGCCAGGCGCTGGTTTATCGGGCGTTATGGATCGCCGCGAGCTGGTCGAGACGCTCCAGCAAGGCGTGGGGGGGCAAGTAACCGGCGATCAGATCGCCGTTGGCGGTAACGGTGGCCGGCGTCCCGCGAAAACCGATCCCTTGTCCCAGCTTGTAGGATTCCTGTACCGGCGTATCACACTGAGTCGGCTCGATGGTTTTACCCAGTTTGGCCAGGGTCAGCGCTTCCCGCCGATCATCGGCACACCAGATATGATTCGCGATATGCCAGGACTTCGAACCCGGCCCATAGCGTGGGTACAGCAAATAGCGCACCGCGATACCCAGTTTATTGATGGCGGCAATTTCCGCGTGCAGTTTGCGGCAATAGCTGCAGTCGGTGTCGGTAAAAACCGTGATCGTGTGTACCGGGTTTTCACCGCCAAAAACGATCATGTTGTCTTCGCCGAACGAGTCGATAGCGATCTTCCTGGCCTGTGCGCGTCGCTTATCGGTCAGATTTTCATGGTTCTCAAGATCGACGATATCGCCTTCCATGAGGAAGCGGCCATCCGCACTCAAATAGATTACCTGCGAGCCGATGATGACCTCAAACAACCCGGGTATGGCGGCATCACGTATGTTGTCGATTTCGAGATCCCAGCGCTCGGCGATTGCCTCGCGTTGCTGCTGGCTTTGCCCCACGGCGTCGTTTTCGGCGGCCGATAGCGAGCCGCCGGCCAACAGACCGGTCAGACCAAAGGCAATCAGAAATCTGGCAATGTTCAATATTTTCTCCACCTGTGCCGGGCAATATTTATGACTGCGAGGCAGTCTGCGGGTTCCGCAAAACGCATCCGGCAGGCGGGCGAATATTAGCAGAAGACAGGTGGATAAACTTATCCGCGAGGATGATGGCGGCCGTGCAATTCCTTGATCCGCTCGCGGGCGACATGCGTGTAAATCTGCGTGGTCGACAGATCGCTGTGTCCGAGCAGCATTTGCACGACCCGCAGATCGGCGCCGTGATTCAGCAAATGCGTGGCAAAGGCATGGCGTAGAGTATGCGGAGACAATTTGCGGCCAAAGCCGGATTTTTTCGCATAGCGGCGAATGATGTGCCAGAAGGCTTGCCGCGTCATACAGGACCCTCTGCGGGTCGGGAAAATCGCATCGGTCTGGCGCTCCAGCAATATTTCCATTCGCGGACCGTCGATAAATTCCTGCAGCCAGCGCTGTGACTCTTCGCCAAGCGGTATCAGCCGTTCCTTATCGCCCTTGCCGACGACCCGGATAACGCCCTGGTTGAGATTCACCTGGCCGATGCGCAGGTTGATCAGTTCCGAGACGCGCAGGCCGGTCGCGTACAATACTTCGAGCATTGCGCGATCGCGATGACCCAGCGCATCGGTGACATCCGGAGCCTCCAGCAGCGCTTCGACTTCTTCCTCGGTCATGGACTGGGGCAAGGCGCGGCCGACCTTGGGCATGGCAATCCTGGCGGTCGGATCGTCGTCGACTTCGCCTTCACGGACCAGGTAACGGAAAAAGCGGCGGAAACTGGATAATTGCCTCGCCGTCGATCTCGGTCTGGCGCCGCTTTTTGCGCGCCAGGCCAAAAAAGCCAGCAGGTCGCTGCGCGTGGCTGCTGAAAGCTTTACGTCCTGTTCTTCCAGCCAGCGACTCAGACATAGGATATCGGCCCGATATGCCGCCAGCGTATTGACGGACAGACCGCGCTCCATCCATATGGCATCGAGAAATCTGTCTATGGTCTTCTCCGGCGCTTCCAGTCCGGCGTAGATTTGATGCTTGTTTTCGGCCTTTAGCGACAAAGTCGACATTACTCACTTGCTCCCTGTCTCGCAACCGCGCTCCATGCGCAAGCCGGCGCACCAGCAATTGGCGTCCGGCCGGGTACCCGGTTTTTTGCCCGGGCTTAGAGTGCGAAACGGGCTGCGTCCTTGCTGCCCGTCCGCGTGAGCCAGTATGGGGTTGTGGGCTCTGCGGGGGCCGTGACAGCGGTCACAAATCGGCTAATCGATTAACATAAAGTGATGCAGTTCACAGTTTCCGCGAGCATGTCAGCGCCGCTTGTTCATGAATCGTCGCGATGATTGCCCAAAGCATTGTTTGCACATGGGATTTTCTGACCGAGCGGAATATCCGCGGGTATTTCCGAGGGAGGAAAAACTGCTGTGCGGACACGACTCGAGCAAGGGCGCGAGCGCATTCATGAATAATTCGGGCTAGACTGCGCCACGATGAAAAAGCTGATTCCACATTTGTTCCAGGTTGTCTTCGGCCTGTACATGTTGCTCGTATTTATCGTCCTGCTGATATCGCTGTTCCCTTTTCTGCTGATTCTGCCCAGGCTGGCCTGGCGGAGAAGCATGGCACGCGCGCTCAGCAGCCTGGTATTTTTTCTTTGCGGCATGAAAATAACCCTGCGTGGCCTGGAAAACCTGCCCGACACTGCTTGCGTGATCGTTGCCAACCATGCGAGCTACCTGGACGGCGTTATCCTGACCGCCGCACTACCGCCCGATTTCGCGTTCGTGATCAAGCGTGAAGTCACCCAGGTGCCTTTTGTCCATTACCTGCTCAGGAGTATCGGTTCGGAGTTCGTCGAGCGTAACAAGAGCGGGGCCAAGACGAGGGACAGCCGCAGGCTGCTGCAAAAAGCCGCTGCCGGATTGTCGATGGTTTTCTTCCCCGAGGGTACATTCCGCCTGGAACCGGGGCTGCTACCCTTTCACAACGGTGCGTTTACGGCGGCGGTCAGAGGCGGATTGCCGCTGGTCCCGGTGATCATCCGCGGCGCGCGCCGGATACTGCCGGCAAAGGCTTTCTGGCCGCGCTGGGGAAGAATTGAAGTCGAGGTGCTGGCGGCTCTCGACCCACCCGGGACCGGCGGCCAACATCGCTTGAAAGAAGCGGCCCGCCTGGCCATGCAGGCAAAGCTGGGTGAACCACTGGTGGAAAAGCGTTAAGGTGCGTTGCGTAGTCCGGCCCTGGTATTGGCCGCATCGCGGCGATCCGCGACATAGGACTTCCATCCCTTTGCCTGCTCCCGAATGTTGCGCTTGCAACTCGATCTCGACGCACGATCGAGCGATGAATCGGCGGCCGAATACCGGTCCATTTCCGCGTTGGCAACGCCCTTCATCAGGTAAGCCGAGCAAATCTCTTTCAGACCGCCTTTTTCGATCGCGTCGTCAGCCGCATTGACGACTTCCCGCCAGTTGGCCTTTTCCATGAACAACTGCGCTTTCTGGTAATAAAATTCGCCGTCATCGCTCATTGGGCCAAGCCGGTCGATGACCGAAATTGCCTTGTCGAACTCGCGCGCGGCTGTCCATGCGCCCAGCAGCATTTCCAGTCTCTTCTGGGTCCCCTGTATCCGACCGCGATTGATTTCCGTATCCAGGATCTTACCGGCCATAAAGGGGTTTTCGAGAAACAGGTTCATGCGAACCAGGTTCACCAGGCGATCTTCCTTTTCCAGCAAGCCCTTCTGGTAAGCAAGCATCATCGCGGCCAGCGCGTGGCTGTCTTGCCTGAGTTCCTGGTAGGCGCCGGCCAGCATTTCCCAATAACGGGCCTTGTTCGGCCAGTAGCGAATGACTGTTTTCAAAATATTGGCGGCGTTCTGGTATTGAGCAAGCTCATAAAAAATCGCCAGCTCGAGCTGATACCAGCCTTCCACCGGTTTTTCGGGCTGCGCCTCGATCGCCTTTTTTACCCACGGCAGGGCATCGCGATATTTTTCGAGCTGCGCGTAAGAAGAACCGATCAGTATCAGCGCGGCGCCCGGCGGCTGTTTCTCGATACACAGCCATTTCATCATCATGTTGATGGTGTCCTGGTACCGGCCCTGCGACGCGTACAGGCTGGACAGCGAATACATCATGCCCTTTTGTGCCGAGTCCGGCAGCGCATCCAGGGCAATGGCTTTCTCAAAGTGAGGAATGGCCAGGTCGTAGTTATTCTTGCCACCCATCTGCGCGAGAATAAACCCGAAGGTCTGCTCGATCTGCGACTGCTCGTATGGGGTAAAACCACCCTTCGCCGCCAAAACCTGGAGCCTCTGCCTCGCTTGGGGAAGTTCGTTGTTGCCTAGCAATTCGTGAACCACGCTCAGCCGCCGGTAGGTGCGTTCGTCCATCGCGGTCTGCCGGGGTTTGCGCTCCTCGGTCGGACAGGAATACTGCTGGGCCAGCGCCGGCGTGCTGTTCAGCATCAGTAAAGCGGCAATAAAAACCGGCAGCCACCGGTAATGCGGCAGTCTGCCCTTCATTCCAGCGGCTCCATTCTGAACACTATTGTTGTGCTGGCGCGACGCTGCACCGGCACGCCATCGATGATTCGTGGTTTGTATTTCCAGCGATAAATCGCGCGCAGGGCCGCCCGGTTAAAAATTCGCCTCGGTTCCGATTTGATCACGCTGGCATTGGAAACCGTGCCATCTTCCATAATCGTAAACTCGATCTCCACAAAGCCTTCGGTGCCCGCCATCAGCGCATCGCGCGGATATTGCGGATTGATCCTGACTATGGGAATCACATCGCCATCCGAGCCTATGTCGCCCGGGTTCCAGGCGCCGAGAAACGGCCCGCCGCCAGCACCGAGGGAAATATCGACATTCGGGGTTTCCATCCGCATCGGAGTCTGTGGCGGCTTGTCCTGTTTCGCGACCTTCAGCCTGGGAGGTGGCGGAGGTTTTTTCGGCGGCTCTGGTTCTTTCGGTTTCTGCCGCTGCTTGATATTGGTAATATCATCCTGCCGTATCCGTATAAATTCCACGACCTTGCCGCCACTGTCGTCTTTTGCAAAGCCTCTGCCGCCCGAGATCAGCGTACTCATCAGCAGGAACAACAACAATCCCATCACGGCGCCCGCACCTAATGACATGAGGTAGCGCATCTCAGTTCCCCGCTTTCCTGGCGGCAACCATGATATTGGCGACTCCACCAAGCCGAACCTGATCCATCAGATCGATCAAAACGCCGGTCGAGGCTTTTTCATCGGCAATAATAATCACGCTGCTTTCCGGTATCTCGGCAACGGCGGATTCCACCATGGCCCGGATTTGCGCCAGATCGATCTGGCCTTTGTTCATCCAGACCTGATCGAACTCGGAGATCGCGATCAGGATGTTGCCACGCGCATTCGGCATCGCTGTCTCGGCCTCCGGACGATTGGGGTCGATCCCCGTTTCCTTGATAAACGAGGTCGTCACGATGAAGAAGATCAACATGATAAACACCACATCGAGCATCGGCGTGATGTTGATCTCGGTTTCTTCTTCCTGGGTTGCGTGTCGTCTTGCCATGTTGTTAGGTTTGAGTCCTCATCTCGTGCCAGGTTCCCCCTGATCGCCCAGCGCTCAGCGCGCCGCCGCAGCCAGCGATACCGTTTGGGCGCCGGCCACCCTCGCCTGATCGATAACCCGGACCAGCAGACCGGCATCCGATTCGCGGTCCGCGATGATGACCACCGGCGCATCGGCTTTGGCGGCCAGGCTGCTTTCGATATTGGCACGCACGGCGCGGATATCGATGGTCCGGCCCTGAATCACTATTTTGCCGGTCTTTTCAATCCTGATAGCAATAACCTCGGATATCTTCTGTTCTTCTTTCGGTTGATTGGACGGCCGATTCAGGTCTACGCCGATTTCCGAGACAAACGAAGTCGTCACAATGAAAAAGATCAGCATGATAAACACCACGTCCAGCATCGGCGTGATATTGATCTCGGCGTCTTCTTCGCGGTGACTTATTTTACGTCGCATGTTTTAACCTTGGTGATACAACCCCTAGTGATGCAATAACAAGTCTTCGGCTTGCTCAATCTCGGCATTCGCCTTGTTTTCGAGGAAAGTCACCAGGTAAACCCCGGACAGGGCTGCGACCAGACCCGACATGGTCGGAATGGTCGCCGCCGATACGCCACCCGCCATCAGGCGCGCGTTGCTGGTGCCGGTAATTGCCATGACGTCAAAGACCTGGACCATGCCAGTCACTGTCCCGAGCAAGCCCAGCAAGGGCAGCACCGCCATCAGCGTCTTGATCAGCAGCAGGTGTTGCTTCGCTTCCAGGGAAATATCCGAAATCAGCATTTCGCGAATACGCCGTGCATACCATGAGGTGGTGTCTTCACGATTGTCCCATTCCTCCTGGACCAGGCGGACTCGTTTTGGCATCTCGCCGTAGAAATACCAGAGCCGTTCTATGATGAACGTCCACATCAGGATCGTGACGACCAGGATGCCGTAGAGTACGTCCCCCCCGGCCTCAAAGAAGTCGCGGATTACGTAGAATGGCTCCAGCAACAAACTCATTTAATAAGTCTCTTGCTCTGAGTGACGCGCGATCATGCCGGCGCTCTGCTCTTCGAGTATCTCGACCAGCGCACGGCTCTTGGCAGCCACCAGGCTATACAGCAGCACCAGCGGTATGGCGACGACCAGACCCATCACGGTCGTCATCAGCGCCTGCGAAATACCGCCGGCCATCAGCTTTGGATCGCCGGTGCCGAACAGGGTAATCATCTGAAAAGTTTCGATCATGCCGACGACCGTTCCCAGCAGACCCATCAGCGGGGCGACCGCGGCCAACACCTTGATCGTCCCCTGGCGTTTCTCGAATTTCGGGGTCTCCTTGAGTATCGCCTCGTCAAGCTTGAGTTCCAGGGTCTCGGTGTCGATCTCCTTGTTCTGGTGATAAACGGCAAGGATACGGCCCAGGGCATTGTCTTCGTTGGGTTCAGCGCTTTTGAGCTGCCGGCGCACTTTCGTGCTCGCCCCGGACAGGAACAGCCAGCGCTCGATGGAAACCAGGAAACCAAATATGCCAAGGACAATAATGACATAGCCGACGGTGCGGCCCTGCTCGATTCGCTCACGGAAAGTCGGCGCATTGATCAGCAGCTTCAGCAGTGAACCAAAGCTGGGGTCGACCGCCATCGCAACGGTCCCCGAGGTGGCGTCAAACAGATCGCCCGCCATGTTGCGGAAGCGGCCTTTGGGCTGCCGCGGCAGCACCTTGATGCTCTTGGTGCCCGGCTCATAGGTCAGAAACTCGTCGCCGGTAATCAGGTTGAACACGCCGACCCTGACGACCTCGGCATCGGAGAAGGTTCCATCCGCATTGACGATCCGGGTTGTGAAACGAACGATTTTGGCCGATTCGATCATTTCATTGAGCATCAGGACCCGCAAATTATTCAAATCCTCGATCGATGGCAAACCCTTGATTTGCGCGAGACGGGCAGCGAGCGCCCCGCGATCCGGATATTGTGCGGACACCATCGACGCATCGATCGTGCCTTTTACATCGCCGGCAACCTGGCGGACCACACCAAACATTTCGCCCATGTTGCCGCTCTGAATACGGAATTTGTCCTGCAAATCTTCGAGTTGCCGCTCATTGTTGTCAAACAAGGCCTTGAGCCGTTCCGCCTGACGTTGGGCGGCGTCTCGATCGGCCTTCGCCTGCCGCAACAAGGCGCGCTGATTGTTGCGTTCCGTCTCAAAACGACGCAGGCGTTCCTGGTTCTCCCGGCTCACCTTGCGGGCTTCCTGTTGCGAGTTCCGCAGCAATTCATCCATCGACGCAGCCGATTCCCGGACCAGCACCTCAGCCGCTGTTTCCGCGGCCGCCACCGGCGCCGTTTCCTGGGCCAGCGCCGATGCGCCCACCAACAGGCCTGCAACCAGGGAAATCGATAATATTTTTATGCTGGTCATTGTGCGTTCTCCGGCGCCGGCACGGGTAATTTCAACAGGTCAGGCGCGGCCTGCTTTTTGGCAATACGCAGACCTTCGGAAATGGGCTTGCGATACTCATCGCCCAGTGCTTCCCACTGGCGCGTATTCTTGTTCCAGAAACCGGTATCCTGCCGATCCGGCGTCTGGTAGGCGAGCAGAATCCTGCCGACCCGGAGGAAATTGACCTCACGGATCTCGCCATTGATTTCCAGGCTGTCAACGGTGAATTCGGTGTCCTTACCAAACGAGGTTTCGATCTGGTAAGCATTCATGATCTGGCGGAATTTCTCGGATATCGTCAGTTCAGAACTATCCATATTGGTACGCAGCATATCGATTCGATTCTCGCGCTCTGCCATGTTGAACGGTATGTCCAGATGGATAAACTTATCCAGCGTTTCGATCATGCTGCCCATCAGCGGGATAATCCCCTGCTCCACCACGACGATGTTTTCCAGCTCGGTGGTAATCCGGTCGATTTCAGTCTGCTGACTTTTGACCAGCGTCCGCATATGCCCATTATAAATCTGGATACGATCCAGTTCCTGAATCGTCAACCGGTAGTCACCCCGGATTTCAGTGATCTGATAGTCCAGTTGCCCGATACGGGTCTGGGTCCGGACAGAGGACTGGTCCGACTTTCGCTGAACATCCAGGGCCCTGTTTAATGTGGCTTCCTGTGCGCCCAGCGTACCCGCGAACAGCACCAGCATCGCGGGCAATACCCGGTTTCCGCGGACCCGTTGGTGCGCGATCGTAGCTTTCAACATGTGGTTACCTTCTGTTTTTATAGCTTGAAAAGGCGATTTTGGCTTCGCTCTGCAGCGGGTGAATTTATCAGAAACACCCCCGAAACAAAAGCTGCATCTATCAAATCAATGGTTTACATGCTTCGACGATACTGGCCGCCGACCTGGTAAAGGGCGTGACTGATCCGGCCGAGAGAACTGATTTTCACCGTCTCCATCAGGCTGGCGAACACATTCCCGCCACGCGCCGCGGCGACTTGCAACTCTTCGAGAGCAGCGGTAAGCCGCGGTTCGTTCCGCTCGAGAAATTCGGCGGTATTTTTTACCTGCGCCTGTTTTTCTTCCTCGGTGGAACGGATTAATTGTGCTGCCGGCTTTTCCTGCGGCTCATTGTCCGCCCCGAGAAAAGTATTCACGCCAATCAGCGGCAGACTGCCATCGTGTTTCATCGACTCGTAATACAGGCTTTCGTCCTGTATTTTCCCGCGCTGGTACATGCTTTCCATGGCGCCCAATACGCCGCCACGCTCTGAAATACGCTCGAATTCCCGGTAGACCGCTTCCTCCACCAGGTCGGTAAGCTCGTTCATCGCAAAAGAACCTTGCATCGGGTTCTCGTTTTTGTTCAAGCCCAGCTCCTTATTGATTATCAGCTGGATGGCCATTGCCCGGCGGACCGATTCCTCGGTTGGCGTCGTTATGGCTTCATCGTAGGCGTTGGTGTGCAAGCTGTTGCAGTTGTCAAACAGCGCGTACAAGGCCTGCAGCGTGGTGCGAATATCATTGAACTGGATTTCCTGCGCGTGCAGGCTGCGACCTGAGGTCTGGATGTGGTATTTGAGCATCTGGCTGCGCGGCCCGGCGCCATAAATACCGTGCATCGCCCGCGCCCAGATTCGCCTGGCCACGCGGCCGATTACCGCATATTCAGGGTCCATTCCGTTGCTGAAAAAGAAACTCAGGTTCGGTGCGAAATCATCGATCTTCATGCCCCGGCTCAGGTAATACTCGACCAGGGTAAAACCATTGGCCAGGGTAAACGCGAGCTGGCTGATCGGATTCGCGCCCGCCTCGGCAATGTGATAACCGGAAATCGACACGCTATAGAAATTGCGTACGCGATTGTCGATAAAATAGGCCTGCACGTCACCCATCATGCGCACCGCAAACTCGGTCGAGAAAATGCAGGTATTCTGCGCCTGGTCCTCCTTGAGGATATCGGCCTGAACCGTACCCCGCGCTTTTTGCAACGCCTCGGCCTTGAGCTTTTCATAAACACCGGCATCGACCAACTGATCGCCACTGACACCCAGCAAGCCGAGACCGAAGCCATCGTGTCCGCGTGGCAGCTCACCATCGTAAACCGGTTTTTGCCGGTCCGCGTAAAGCGCATCTATTTTTTTCCGCGCCTTCTCGAACAGGCCGTTCTCACGCAAATAACGTTCGACATTCTGATCGATCGCGGTATTCATGAACATCGCCAGCAGCATCGGCGCCGGGCCGTTGATCGTCATCGAAACCGAAGTTGCGGGCGCCAGCAGGTCAAAACCCGAATACAGCTTTTTCATATCGTCCAGCGTAGCGACGGACACGCCTGAATTCCCCACGCGCCCATAGATATCGGGTCTTAAGTCCGGGTCTTCGCCATACAAGGTAGCCGAATCGAACGCCGTCGAAAGCCGGGTGGCCTCGTGCCCCCGGGCCAGGTAGTGAAAGCGCCGGTTGGTCCTTTCCGGAGTCCCTTCGCCGGCAAACATCCGGGTCGGGTCTTCCTGGGTTCGCCGGTACGGGTAAACACCGGCCGTATAGGGATAGAAACCCGGCAGGTTTTCCTCCATCAGGAAACGCAGGGTATCTCCCCAGCCACGGAAATCCGGTGCGGCGATTTTGGGTATCTTGATATGACTCAGCGATTCGCTGAAATTGTGCCCGCTGACTTCCTTGCCGCGCACCTGGTAACTGTATGTTTCCTGACGCAGGGCCTGTCGCCTGGCCGGCCACTCGCGCAGAAGCTTGATGCCATCGGCGCCTACCTTGTCGAGCGCGGCGTTGTAGGCCCGACGCAACTTACCAATCGAACGCTGGTCTTTTTTCGCAATCGCGGACTTGGCAAAGGCGTCGAGTTCGACTGGCAGGGCTTTGTCCTGCAGAACTTGCAGTGCCCGGTAACAAGCCTGAGCCTGATCCGCCGCGGCCGCGCGCCACAAGATTTCCTCGTGGGTCGCCCTGCCGCCGCCGGCGATCTCAGCGAGATACCGCGATCGATCCGGCGGCACGATCGCCTGCTTCCGCAGGTCGCCGGTCGGACCCGCATCCTTGCACACCCACTGACCCTGCTGGCTGTTTTCAAGGGCCGCCAGGCGCTTGCAAAGCTCCTGGAACAGGCGGTTGACGCCGGGATCGTTGAACTGGCTGGCGATCGTCGGGAAAACCGGTATATCCTCATCGGCCGTCTTGAACGCCAGCCGGTTTCGTTTCCACTGTTTGCGAATATCGCGCAAGGCGTCTTCGGAACCGCGCTTTTCAAACTTGTTGAGTACCACCAGGTCGGCGTAATCCAGCATGTCTATTTTTTCGAGTTGGCTGGCGGCGCCGTAATCGCTGGTCATCACATAGGTCGACAAATCGACAACGTCGACGATCTCGGTATCGCTCTGCCCGATGCCGGCGGTCTCGACGATGATCAGGTCGAACCCAGCGTAGCGCAACACCTGAACGCTGTCGGCCAGCACCTCGCTGGTCGCCAGGTGCTGCCGCCTGGTGGCAATGGAGCGCATGAAAACCTGGCCACCGCTCAGGCTGTTCATGCGAATACGATCGCCGAGCAAGGCCCCGCCGGTACGGCGCCGGGTTGGGTCGATAGCCAAAACCGCGATCCTGGCATCCGGGAAATGACGCAGAAAACGGTTCAACAGCTCATCGGTCAGGCTGCTCTTGCCCGAGCCACCGGTGCCGGTGATGCCGATGACGGGCGCGCGGTTGGCCGATTCTTTCCAGGTGCGGCGCAACGCGTCGAGCCGTTGCGGTTCGTCGACGGCCTTTTCGAGCAGCGAAATCGTTCGCGCCACCGCCTGGTGGTTGTCCGTAGACAGCGCGCAAGGATGGAAGTCCTCGGCCTGCCAGTTGCTGACCCGCCTGAACACATCGTCGATCATTCCATCCAGACCCATGTTCATTCCGTCCTGCGGGCTGTAGACCTTTTCCACTCCAAAGGCTTCCAGCTCACGGATTTCCTGAGGCGTGATGGTCCCGCCACCACCGACGACAATCCGTATGTGCTCGGAATTTTTTTCGCGCAGCATGTCCACCATGTAACGGAAGTATTCCATGTGGCCGCCCTGATAGGAGCTGATCGCCACGCCGTCGACATCCTCCTGGATCGCCGCGTCTACGATATCGGCCACGCTGCGGTTGTGTCCGAGATGGATAACCTCGGCGCCATGCGATTGCAGTAGACGGCGAATAATATTGATCGCCGCGTCATGGCCGTCGAATAAAGAGGCCGCGGTGACAAAACGCAACGGCGCCCGGCCGCGGGCGGGAGAGGTATCGTGAAGCTGGTCGGCAACTGTACTCATTAAAGGGATTCCGGCCTGTGCAAGGTCAACGGCTGATTATATACCGGGAATCCGCAAAGCCTGCTTTACGGGGAAATAAGGATTGATGCGTTGCAGCAATTAAAATCTGTAATGCAGTGTCGCGCGCGGATGACTATAATACCGCCCGCCTCCGGTCATGCCGCACATAACACCGGGACGCAATGCGATAGCCGTTCCTATCGATGCCTGGGAACTCACAACAAATTAACCACCCGGGCGGGCTTTGGTGGCTCCAAGCGATGCCCTTGCCCTCGAACCCGAACACGTGTGTCAGGAGATATAAATGGAATTGTTCAAAACCATGGATGAGAGAGAACACGAACAGGTGGTATTTTTTCATTGCAAGCGCAGCGGGCTGAAAGCCATTGTCGCTATTCATGACACCACGCTGGGTCCGGCGCTCGGCGGACTTCGCATGTACAACTATGATTCCGAAGATGAAGCGCTAAAGGATGTTTTGCGTCTTTCCAGAGGCATGACTTACAAAGCGGCGGTAGCCGGCCTCAACCTTGGCGGTGGCAAGGCGGTGCTGATAGGCGACCCGCAGAAAGACAAGAGCGAACAGCTGTTCCGCGCCCTTGGCCGTTTCATCGGCTCCCTCGGCGGGCGCTATATCACGGCCGAAGATGTCGGCACCAACGTCGAGGACATGGACTATATTTACGCCGAAACGGATCGCGTGGTCGGAGTTCATGAAGTCCATGGAGGCAGCGGAGACCCGTCACGATTCACCGCCTACGGTACTTTGCAAGGAATCCGCGCCTGCCTGATGAAAAAATATGGGCATGCCGAGATTGCAAAAATGAGTTACGCAGTTCAGGGCGTGGGCCATGTCGGCAGGCACCTGGTGGACATGCTGCGCGAGGAAGGCGCCAAAGTTTTTGTCACCGATATCAACGATGCAGCGGTACAGGATGTCGTTAGCAATCTGGGAGCCGAAGCGGTGCCGCTGGATGCTATTTATGACACCGACGCAGACGTTTTTTCACCCTGCGCGATGGGCGGCGCCATCAACGAAGAAACCATTCCGCGTTTGAAATGCAGCATCGTGGCCGGTAGCGCCAACAACCAGCTCGACACCGACGAGTGCGGTACGATACTTGAGAAAAAAGGCATTCTCTATGCTCCGGATTACGCGATCAATGCCGGTGGCCTGATGAATGTGGCGATCGAATTGCAGGGATACGACCGCAAGCGAGCGATCATGATGGTAAAAACGATTTACCATATCATTGGCAATATTTTCCAGATTGCCGATCGCGATGGAATCCCCAGTTGGCAGGCTGCCGACCGCCTGGCGCAAGAACGGATCAATGCGATTGCCGCAACCAAGATTCCATACACCAAGAGTTTCAAGGATCGCCTCGATGGCCGCAAACCGCACACCACCGCGATATCCTGAAACAAACACCCTGACCCGGAAAACGGTCGGCGTTTAGCCGGCCGCGTTGCGCTAAACAGGAGCATAATAGATAAGTGAGCGCCTTCAATACCCATATCAACGAAGATCTGGACCTGTTGCGCGATACCGTGCGCCGATTCGCCGCTGAGGAAATCGCGCCGCGCGCGGCCGAGATCGATCGCAGCAACGAGTTTCCAGCCGACCTTTGGTCCAAACTGGGCGATCTGGGATTGCTCGGCATGACCGTGCCCGAGGAATTCGGCGGTTCGGGCTTGAGTTACCTCGCGCATGTCGTTGCGATGGAAGAAATATCCCGCGCATCGGCCTCCGTCGGCCTGTCCTACGCCGCTCATTCCAATCTTTGCGTCAACAATATCTATCTCAACGCCAACGACGAGCAACGCGGGAAATTCCTGCCGAAACTCTGCAGCGGCGAATGGGTCGGCGCGCTGGCCATGTCGGAAGCGGGCGCCGGTTCCGATGTGATCGGATCGATGAGCTGTAGCGCGAAGAAGACCACCGGCGGCTGGCTGGCCAACGGCTCGAAAATGTGGATTACCAACGGGCCGGAAGCGCATATTTCGCTGGTCTATATGCGGACCGCGCCCGCCGAACTCGGATCGAAAACGGTCAGCGCGTTTATCGTCGAAGCGACAACCGAAGGTTTCAGCAAAGCGCAGAAGCTGGACAAGCTGGGCATGCGCGGATCCAACACCTGCGAACTGGTGTTCGAGGACTGCCTGATTCCGCATGACAACCTGCTTGGCGAGGAAAATGCCGGTACCTATATCCTGATGCGCGGCCTGGATTCGGAACGCCTGGTCCTGTCCGGCGGTCCGCTCGGCATCATGCAAAACTGCATGGACGAGGTCATGCCCTATATCCATGAACGCAAACAGTTTGGCAAGCCGATCGGCACCTTCGGCATTATGCAGGGCAAGATTGCCGACATGTACACGGCGCTGCAGTCGGCGCGCGCTTTCACTTACCGCACCGCCGAACAGTTCGATCGCGGCCAGCCAACCCGGCAAGACTCCGCAGCCTGCCTGCTATACGCCTCCGGGGCCGCGGTCGATGTCGCGCTGGAGGCGATACAGGCGCTGGGCGGCAACGGGTATATTAATGAATACCCGACCGGCCGCCTGCTGCGGGACGCGAAACTATACGAGATCGGCGCCGGTACAACCGAAATACGCCGCCTGTTGATCGGCCGCGAACTGTTCAAGGCGACCGGGCCATAAAGACACGAAGCCGCTGCTGAGTGAGCGCTTCCGAAGGAGACCAGCAATGCCCGACTTAGTGGTAATCGTAGCGGCGCGCCGCACACCCATCGGCAGTTTCCAGGGTGGTCTTTCGCCATTGAGCGCAGTCGATCTCGGCGCCGCGGCAAATCGTGCGGCGCTGGCGGACAGCAAGGTCGAGGCCGCGCAAATCAGCGAAGTCGTCTCCGGTTGCGTATTGCCGGCCGGTCTCGGCCAGGCGCCCGCCAGGCAGGCGGCGCTGGCCGCGGGTTTGCCCGAATCGATCCCCTGCACGACCATCAACAAAGTCTGCGGCTCGGGAATGAAAGCCGCGACACTTGGCCACGACATGATCCGCGCGGGCAGCGCCGATATCGTTCTCGCCGGCGGCATGGAATCGATGAGCAACGCCCCGTACCTGTTGCCAAGAGCCAGGTCCGGCTATCGCATGGGTCATCAGCAAGCGCTGGATCACATGTTTTTCGATGGCCTGCAGAACCCGTATGACGGCAACATGATGGGCCACTTTGCGGAGATGTGCGTCGACAAATATGGTTTCACGCGAGAACAGCAGGATGCATACACGATCGAATCCGTGACCCGCGCGATCGATGCCGTGGAATCCGGTCGCTTTCGCGATGAAGTCACGCCGCTGACCATCAAGACACGCAAGGGCGAAACCGTCGTCGAAAACGATGAAGAACCCTTTAACTGTGACCTGGAAAAAATTCCCACGATGCGGCCGGCGTTCAAGCGCGATGGCGGCACCGTCACCGCGGCCAGTTCATCGTCGATTTCCGATGGCGCCGCTGCGCTGGTGCTGATGGCCGCGTCCGAGGCCGAAAAACGAGGGCTGGAACCGCTGGCGAGCATCGTCGATCACGGCGGTTTTGCCCATGCGCCCGAATGGTTTACCACCGCACCGGTCAGCGCGATCGCGAATCTGCAAGAGAAAATCGGCTGGCGGGTCGAGGATGTGGATCTTTACGAAATCAACGAAGCGTTTGCCTGTGTCGCGATGGCGCCGATCAAGGAGCTGGGCATCCCGCACGAAAAACTGAACGTCAACGGCGGCGCCTGCGCGCTGGGCCACCCGATCGGCGCGACCGGCGCCAGGATCCTCGTCACGCTGATTCATGCCTTGCGCAATCGCGGCCTGAAACGCGGTATCGCGGCCTTGTGTATCGGCGGCGGCGAAGCCACGGCTGTCGCGGTCGAAGTGCCCTGATCCCGTAGGCCTCGCTCATCCATGCCCGTCATCAAAAGCAAGATCGATACCAGCAGCCAGGTTTTCAAAACCAACCGGGA
The DNA here is from genome assembly GCA_022572885.1 of Pseudomonadota bacterium. NCBI lineage: Bacteria > Pseudomonadati > Pseudomonadota > Pseudomonadota bacterium. The sequence goes on from JACZVC010000022.1 coordinate 47,084, forward strand.
GGCGATGCTGGCGCAGGTCGGGGATCTGCAAACCACCTGCGAAAAAATCGCGCTTGGCGGTAGTGCAAGGGCCAGGGAAAAGCACCTCGCACGCGGCAAACTCCTGCCCCGGCAACGTATCGAGGCCCTGCTGGATGAAGGCTCGGCGTTCCTCGAACTGTCGCAACTGGCTGCCTACGGGCAGTACGACGACCAGGCTCCCTGCGCGGGGCTGATCACCGGTATCGGGCGGGTCAATGGCCATGAAGTGGTCGTGGTGGCCAATGACGCGACCGTCAAAGGCGGCACCTATTACCCGATGACCGTAAAAAAACATTTACGCGCCCAGGAAATCGCGCTGGAAAACAGATTGCCTTGCGTTTACCTGGTGGACTCCGGCGGCGCCTTCTTACCCATGCAGGATGAAGTTTTCCCGGACCGCGATCATTTTGGCCGGATTTTCTATAACCAGGCGCAATTATCGGCCCGCGGCATACCGCAGATCGCCGTGGTACTCGGATCCTGTACCGCCGGTGGCGCCTATGTGCCGGCCATGTGCGACGAAGCCATCATCGTGCGTAACCAGGGCACGATTTTTCTTGGCGGGCCGCCACTGGTCAAAGCGGCCACCGGCGAAATCGTCGATGCCGAAGAACTCGGCGGCGGCGATGTGCATACCCGGATTTCGGGAGTCGCCGATTATCTTGCGGATAACGACGGCCACGCCCTGTCGATCGCCAGGGACATCGTCGGCAGCCTGAACCGGATCAAATGCCATGGCCTGCAGACCCGTGAGGTCGCCGATCCGCATTACGACGCGGAGGAAATCTACGGCATTATCCCGACCGATACGCGTTACCCTTACGACATTCGGGAAGTCATTGCCCGGCTGGTGGACGCTTCCCAATTCCAGGAATTCAAGGCCCTGTATGGAAAATCGCTGGTCTGCGGCTTTGCCCATCTGCACGGATACCCGATCGGCATCGTCGCCAACAACGGCATCCTGTTTTCCGAATCGGCGCTCAAGGGCGCGCATTTCATACAGCTTTGCAATCGCCGGGGCATCCCGCTGGTGTTCTTGCAGAACATCACCGGGTTTATGGTCGGCAAGAAATATGAACACGCCGGTATCGCCAAGGACGGGGCGAAAATGGTCAACGCGGTCGCCTGTGCGATGGTGCCAAAATTCACCGTCATTATCGGCGGCAGTTTTGGCGCCGGCAATTACGCGATGTGTGGCCGCGCCTATGGCGGACGCTTCCTGTGGATGTGGCCGAACGCGCGGATCTCGGTCATGGGGGGCGAGCAGGCCGCCGGCGTGCTGGCAACCGTGAAACGCGACGGCATGGAACGCCGCGGCGAGAAATGGGCCGCACGAGACGAGGCAGACTTCAAGAACCAGATAGCGGCCCAGTACGAAAGCCAGGGACATCCTTATTACGCAAGTTCGAGACTATGGGACGACGGCATCATCGACCCGCTCGATACGCGGCGGGTGCTCGGGCTGGCGATCTCGGCGGCCCTCAATGCGCCGGTCGGCGCCGATGACGGCTACGCCATTTTCCGGATGTGACGACGATGCCCGGACCGGCCAGCATACTGAAAGGCATGGACGATCGTGGCGTGTTGACGCTGACGCTGAATCGCCCACGGCTGCACAACGCTTTTGACGATGCCCTGATCGCCGAACTGACCGGCGAGTTGCTGAATGCAAACCGTGACCAATCGGTCAAGATCGTGATCCTGACTGGCGCGGGCCAGTCCTTCAGCGCGGGTGGCGACCTGAACTGGATGCGCTCGATGGCAGCGCTCGACGAAGCGGAAAATATCGAAGACGCGCTGGCGCTGGCCGAAATGCTCAGCGTTTTGAATGGCCTCGATAAACCCACCATTGCCAAGGTCAATGGCCACGCGTTCGGTGGCGGCGTAGGTCTGATCGCATGCTGCGATATCGCGATTGCCGCCGACCATATCAAGATGGCGCTGACCGAGGTCCGGCTGGGACTGATCCCGGCCGTCATCTCGCCTTATGTCATCGCGGCGATCGGCCCGCGCCAGGCGCGGCGGCTGTTTCTCACCGCGCAGGCTATCGATGCCTCGGAAGCCAGGTCGTGCGGCCTGGTTCATGTGTGCACGCCGGCCGATCGGCTGGACGAGACGGTGACAAAGCAAGTGCGCATGTTGCTCAAAGGCGGTCCGCGGGCGCTAGCGGCATGCAAGTCCCTGATCGCCGAAGTCGCCGGCGCGGGCCGGGGCAACGCAGCGCAACTGAAACGCCGCACCGCCGAAATCATCGCGCAGCTTCGGGTCTCCGCCGAGGGCCAGGAAGGCTTGTCGGCTTTCCTGGAGAAAAGACCTGCGAGCTGGGATACGGAAAAATAATCGATGATCAGCCGCTTGCTCATCGCCAATCGTGGCGAGATCGCCTGTCGCATTATCCGCAGCTGCCGTCGCCTGGGCATCACGACGATCGCCGTTTTTTCGGCGGCGGACCGGCGGGCGTTGCATGTACGGCTGGCGGACGAGTCCGTGCATATCGGCGCCGCGCCCGCTGCCGATTCCTACTTGAATATTGAAAGCCTGCTCGCCGCGGCCAAAGCCAGCCGGGCCGACGCGGTTCATCCCGGTTATGGGTTCCTCTCGGAAAATGCCGAATTCGCGCGTCAGTGCAAAAAGGACGGCCTGATTTTCGTCGGGCCGGAAGCGGAAACCATCGCCAGCATGGGCAACAAGGACATCGCCAAAACGATCATGGAAAAAGCCGGTGTTCCGGTGGTCCCTGGGTATCATGGCGAGCTACAAACCGACCAGGGATTGCAAAAAGAAGCCCGGCGCATCGGTTGGCCGGTCATGATCAAGCCCTGTGCCGGTGGCGGCGGCAAAGGCATGCGTGTCGTCCGCGAAGAAAGCGCTTTTGCCGAGGCGTTGCACGCCGCGCGCCGGGAGGCGCGGAGCAGCTTTGGCGATGACCGCGTGCTGCTCGAGAAATTCCTGGAAAATCCCCGTCACGTCGAAGTCCAGGTTTTCGCGGACACCCATGGCAATATCGTCCATCTGTTCGAACGCGAGTGTTCGATTCAGCGCCGCTATCAGAAAATCATCGAAGAAGCGCCCTGCCCCTCGGTGGCCGACGATATGCGCAGGGCAATGACCGCCGCGGCAATAACAGCCGCCCGCGCAGTTGGCTACCAAAACGCCGGCACCGTCGAATTCATTCTTGATCGGGATGGCCGGTTTTTTTTCATGGAAATGAATACCCGCCTGCAAGTCGAACATCCGGTCACCGAAATGATTACCGGCCTGGACCTGGTCGAATGGCAACTGCGCGTCGCCAGTGGCGAAGAACTGCCGCTGACCCAGGAGCAAATTACTTGCGACGGCCATGCCATCGAAGCCCGGATCTATGCAGAAAACCCGTACCGCGATTTTCTACCGGCCACTGGCACGGTGGAAGCCTTTGTCTACCCGCCACAGGAAAACGGTTTGCGCGTCGATAGCGGGATTACAGACGGCGACCGGATCGGTATTCATTACGACCCGCTGCAGGCCAAGCTGATCGTGCATGACAAGTCCCGCCGTGCGGCGACCAAGAAACTGCGGGCCAGCCTGGCGCGTACCGCCTTGTTTGGCGTCAGCAACAACCTTCCTCTGCTCCGTGGAATCGCGGCGTCGGAGATTTTTGCCAGCGCCGGCATGGACACCGGCTACCTGGACAACCACCTGGCCGATGTCTTGACGGACCAGGCCACGCCACCCGCGATCCTCGCGATCGCCGCGGTCGTTTCTCTCGAACACAGGAATCACGCCGCGAGCATTGGCAGCTTGCGTGGCGGACAGGATGCCGGCTCACCCTGGCACAACCCGGACGCCTGGCGTCTGGGGGGAACAGCCGGTTCATTGCTCCGCTTTCACGATGGCCACGGGCCCGGGGCCGGCGTTCGCGTTTTGCCCGCCGCTGCCGCGGACAGCCATTGCTGCTATTTCGCTGACGATCGCCTTGCGCTGAGCGTCACAGAGAACACTGCGCCGGCTGAGCCAGGCCCCGATTGGCGGGAATCGGTCTGGCAGGTCGAAGGACAGGAGATCGCGGCCACGATCATTTGCCGCGGCCCATGGCTGCAGCTTTGCGCCGATGGCCAGTGCCATGAATTGCGGCGTCTGAATCCATACTTGTCGGAACCAGGAAGCACGGATGACGATGCTCACCCAGGCTCGCCATTACCGGGTAAAATTGTTGCCCTGCTGGTCGCTGAAGGCGACCGGGTCGAAACGGGCGACAAACTGCTGGTACTCGAGGGGATGAAAATGGAATACACGCTGCTTGCCCGAACCGCCGGCACGGTCGAAAAAATCCTTTACCGTGAAGGCGATATCGTCGAGGCGGAGGTCGCGCTTATCGATATCCAGGCAGATGAGGCAGCCATTGAATAATTTTCCCGAATCGGTTCGCGTCGTCGAAGTCTCGGCGCGCGACGGTCTGCAAAACGAGAAACAGGCATTGCCGGCAGCCGTCAAGATCGAGCTGATCGACCGCCTCGGCGCATGCGGCCTGTCGACGATCGAAGTCAGCAGTTTTGTCAGCCCGCGATGGGTTCCGCAACTTGCCGACGCCGCCGAAGTCATGGCCGGCATCAGTAAAAAGCCGGACGTTCGCTACCCGGTGCTGGTGCCCAACGCACAGGGGATGCAGCGTGCCATCGCTGCCGGCGCCAGCGAGGTGGCGGTATTTGCCGCCGCATCGGAAACCTTCAGCCTAAAGAACAGCAATGCCGGTATCGCAGAATCGCTGCAAAGGATCGCAGCGGTGATACGCCTGGCAAAAGAAAACGGGATGCCGGTGCGTGGCTACCTGTCCTGCGTACTCGGTTGTCCTTACGAAGGCGATATCAGCGCGTCCGTGGTGGCCGGGCTCGCAGAACGCCTGGCCGGCCTGGGTTGTTATGAAATTTCGCTCGGCGACACCATCGGCGCGGGGACCCCGCTGGCGGCCCGGGACATGCTGGCGGCCGTGGCCGAAAAGGTGGCCATGGACAAGCTGGCGATTCATTTCCACGATACCCGGGGCCAGGCGCTGGCCAGCATTTTTGCGTGCCTCGAACTGGGGGTGTCGGTAATCGATGCTTCCGTTGCCGGCCTCGGCGGCTGCCCGTACGCCAAAGGTGCGAGCGGTAACGTCGCCAGCGAGGACCTGGTATACCTGCTGCATGGAATGGCGATTCGGACGGGCATCGATCTCGACGCACTCACCGATGCCGGGCTTTTTATCTGCCGGCACCTGGACAGGATGCCCGGCAGCCGCCTCGGTCAGATTGCCTGGCGGCAACAACACTAATCATCAACCCTTGCTACAGGAACAACTATGCAAATCAGTAAAGCAAAGGCAATCGTCACCGGTGGCGCTTCGGGCCTGGGGCTGGCCACCGCCAGAAAAATAGTCGACGCGGGCGGCCAGGTCACCTTGTTCGATATCAACTCCGAACAAGGTGACGCGGCGGCCAGCGACCTGGGTGCGGCCTGTGCGTTCATCGCCACCGATGTCAGTTCAGAGGCAGCGGTCAACAAAGCCGTGGCGCAAGCGGCCAAGGATATGGCTGGCGTCAACATGCTGGTCAACTGCGCGGGCATACTCGGGGCCGGCCGGGTACTGGGTCGCGATGGCCCGATGGCGGGTGAACTTTTCAGCAAGGTCATCCAGGTCAACCTGATCGGCTCGTTCCTGATGGCCAAGGCCGCCGCGGATGCCATGCAGCACAATGAGCCGAACGAGGAAGGCGAGCGTGGCGTGATCATCAGCACGGCATCGGTCGCCGCCTTCGAAGGACAGATCGGACAGGCGGCTTATGCGGCTTCGAAAGCCGGCGTTGCCGGCATGGCCTTGCCCATTGCCAGGGAGTTTTCGCGTATCGGCGTACGCGTAATGACCATTGCGCCGGGGATATTCATGACCCCGATGATGGAGGGAATGCCGGAAAAGGTTCAGCAGTCGCTGGCCGCGCAAGTGCCGTTTCCACCGCGCCTGGGCAGACCCGATGAATTTGCCGACCTGGTGGTCTATATTTTCGGCAACACGATGCTCAACGGCGAAACCATCCGGCTGGATGGGGCGATCCGGATGCAGGCGAAATAGACCAAGAAATATGGAAAGCGCACGCGACATCATGGAATACGAGGTGGCGATCGTCGGGGCCGGCCCGGCCGGGCTCGCCTGCGCGATACGCCTGAAACAGCTAAAACCGGAACTCGATGTCTGCGTCCTCGAAAAAGGCGCCGAAGCCGGTGCGCACCTGCTGTCGGGCGCCATCCTCGAACCCGCGGCTCTCGATGAATTGTTGCCGGAATGGCGGCGGGAATTTACCGCAACCTGCGTGGCGGCAAGCACGGACCGGTTCGTGCTGTTGACCAAAAAGCGCAGGATACCGCTGCCGCTGCCACCCCAGATGAACAACCATGGCAACTTTATCGTGTCGTTGAACGAGCTTGGCGCGTGGCTGGCGGCAAAGGCCGAAGCGTTGGGTGTCGACGTTTTCCCGGGGTTCGCCGGCAACGAATTGCTGTATGACCCGGACGATCGCGTAAGCGGAGTCAGGGTCGGCGACATGGGCCGTCAGGCGGATGGTTCCGAGGGGCCCAACTTCGCGGCCGGCGTCGATATTCATTGCCGGCTGACCGTGCTGGCCGAAGGCTGCCACGGCAGCATGGCCAAAGGATTGATCGCCAAGTTTTCGCTGGACCGCGACTGCGACCCGCAGACTTACGGCCTGGGGTTCAAGGAGCTTTGGCAGCTACCCGATGGCCGCGGCAAACCAGGCCATATCCTGCACAGCGTGGGCTGGCCGCTGGATGGCGACGTCTATGGCGGCAGTTTCGTTTACCACCTCGATATGGACCGGGTCTATGTCGGCTTCGTCGTCGGGCTCGATTACCGCGACCCGGAGTTTGCCCCCTTCGAGGCGTTTCAGCAGTTCAAGCATCACCCGATGATGAGAAAACTGCTCGCGGGCGCGGAACTGGTCTCGGCTGGCGCCCGCGCCATCGTCGAAGGCGGCTGGCAATCCATGCCGCGCCTGGAAACGCCGGGCGCGATGCTGGTCGGCGATGCCGGGGGCATGCTGAACGTGCCGAAAATCAAGGGGATCCACATGGCGCTGCGCAGCGGCATGCTGGCGGCCCAGCACTACCTCGAGCGCGGCGACAGCCAGGGCTTTGACGCCCGCTTCAGGCATTCGCCGAGCGGCCTGGAACTGAAAAAAGTCAGGAACATCCGCCCGGGCTTCAACCAGGGATTCTGGGTTGGGCTGGCCAATGCAGCGCTGGAGACCGTGACCGCCGGGCGCATGCCTTACACCCTGAGAAACCACGCTGACCACAGCGCATTGCGAAAACTGGATGAGTACAAGTCGCCACAGCGCCGCTGGGTCAAACGCGAGTTGCCGCCGCGCGACCAGTTGGCGTCGGTTTATTTCTCGGCGACCGATCACGATGAGAACCAGCCGGTGCATCTGCATGTTGCCGACACCGACATCTGCATAACTCGCTGCGCCGAGGAATTCGGTAATCCGTGCACGCGATTTTGTCCGGTCGGGGTCTACGAAATCGTCAGCGACGATGCGGGCAAGCGCCTGCAGATCAACGCGGCGAATTGCGTCCATTGCAAGGCCTGCGATATCAAGGACCCCTATGGCATTATCGACTGGGTGCCGCCGGAAGGCGGCTCAGGCCCCAATTACCATGGCTTGTGAACATTCGCAGGCAAGCACCAGGAGACCCCGCTGATGGCCGGATTTAACAAGGTAGTCGCCACCTACGATGAAGCCCTGGCGGGTCTGAGCGACGGCATGACGGTCATGGTCGGCGGTTTCGGCCTGTGCGGCATCCCCGAAGGCCTGATCCAGAAAGTCAAGGATATGGGCATCAAGGAACTCACCTGTATTTCTAACAATGCCGGGGTCGATGGTTTCGCGCTCGGCAAGTGGCTGGAAGGCCGCCAGATAAAAACCATGATCGGCTCCTATGTCGGTGAAAACGCCTTGTTCGAGCGATTGTTCATATCGGGAGAAATGGAAGTCATCCTGACGCCGCAGGGCACGCTGGCGGAAAAAATCCGTGCCGGCGGCGCCGGCATACCCGCTTTTTATACCGCAACCGGTTATGGCACGGATGTCGCCAAGGGCAAAGACACGCGCGAATTCAACGGGCGCAACTATGTGCTCGAGGAGTCGCTGACCGCGGATTATTCGCTGGTCAAGGCGTGGAAGGCAGACACCATGGGCAACCTCGTCTATCGAATGACGGCGCAGAATTTCAACCCGATGATGGCGACCGCCGGCAAGATCACCGTGGCGGAAGTCGAGGAAATCGTCGAACCGGGAGAACTGGACCCGGAGCACATCCATACGCCCGGAATCTTCGTCCAGCGCCTGATCAAAGGTACGTTTGAGAAGCGTATCGAACAACGAACCATCCGCAGCGCCTGATGATATGAAGGATAGATAATGGCACTAAGCAGAGTACAGATTGCCCAGCGGGTCGCGTCCGAGTTACGCGATGGTTATTACGTCAACCTGGGCATCGGGATCCCAACGCTGGTCGCCAACTACATTCCGGCGGACATCGAGGTCATGCTGCAATCGGAGAACGGCTTGCTGGGCATGGGCCCGTTCCCGCTCGATGAGGAAGTCGATGCCGACCTGATCAACGCGGGCAAACAGACCGTGACGGCGATCACCGGCGCCGCCTATTTTTCATCGGCGGAAAGTTTCGCGATGATCCGCGGCGCCCATGTGGACCTGACGGTACTCGGTGCATTCGAAATCGATCAGAACGGCAGCATCGCGTCATGGATGATCCCCGGCAAACTGGTCAAGGGCATGGGCGGCGCCATGGACCTGGTCGCCGGAACCGAGAATATCGTCGTGACAATGACCCACGCCAGTAAATCGGGCCAGTCTAAACTGCTGGAATCGTGCACCCTGCCGCTGACCGGCGTGAACTGTATCCGCAAGGTCATTACCGATCTTGGCTACCTGGAAATCCACGACGGCGCGTTCCATTTGGTGGAACGGGCGCCGGGCGTATCGGTCGAGGAAATCCAGGAGAAAACGGCGGGCCGGTTGATCGTCGATGGCGACGTGCCGGAGATGCGGCTCGGCTGAGTCCGCCTGCCGATGGAAGCCAGCCCGACCCCCCGGGAGCGGTATGCACGAGCGCTGGAAGACCCGGACTTTGTCGCAGACGCCGCTCAGAAAAAGGCCATCGAGGCGCTGCATCGAATCTATCTGCAGTTGACCGCCGAACCGGCCTCGTTGTCGCCCTGGCGGCGGTTGCGCCTCGCGCTCTCTCGCAACACCGAAATCCCGCCCGTCCAAGGCCTTTACCTTTGGGGTGGAGTCGGCCGCGGCAAGACCCATCTGATGGACATGTTTTATCGTGCCCTGCCCTTCAGGCAAAAACAAAGACGCCACTTTCACCGTTTCATGTACGAATTGCACGCACAGCTAAAAAACCCCAAGCATCGTCAGGACCCGGTCAAAGATATCGCGGCGCAGATCGCCAAAGACACCCGGGTCATTTGTTTCGACGAGTTTTTCGTGTCCGATATCGCCGATGCAATGTTG